>DASVIK010000110.1:0-2453 GCA_036382135.1 Candidatus Limnocylindrales bacterium
TCCAGCGCCCAGCGAGCACGTCCATCGAGTCGGGCAGGATCCCCGCATCGACGAGTGCCGCCTCGCCGGGGAGTGGCGCGAAGACGCTCGAGCCGTCGTCGACGAGCAGCGCCCAGGCCCGGTCGAGATGGCCGCGCGCGACGGCGTCGGCGCGGGCCAGCCGACGCAGCCACGCGTCCGCATGCATGAGGTGATAGCGCTCCTCGCGACGGACCTTCGCGACCAGTTCGGCCAGGGGCCGATATGCGGACGCCGCGAGGACCTCGAGCCGGACGGCATCCGCCGTGTCGTAGAGCCAGCGACGGGCGATCGAGAACGCCCAGTCGGTCCGCGGGTGGTCGAGCAGGTGGGCGTGCCGGACGGCGTCCGACGGCCGATCGTAGGCGACGGCATCGGGATCCCGGCCGGTGAGATCGCCGAACAGCGTGTAGAACGCACGGGCGTGACCGATCTCGTCCGTGGCGAGCGACGTCATCGCCACGTCCTCCTCGAGGAGCGGCGCGATCCCGGTCCACTCGCTGTCCCAGTAGCCGATGACGAGCTCGTCGTCGGCCAGCGCGAGGAGGAGCTCCGCGAGCGCGTCGCGGAGGGCCGGCGTGAGAGCGACCGAGTCGGGGCCGGCAGCCGTTCCCGGCCCGGCCGCGTCGGGGCCGCCGGCCTCGTCGGGCCCGTCGGCCGTTCCCGGCCCGCCCGCGGCCGGGCTCACCGCTCCCGCGCCTTCGGCTTGGCCTGGCCGGTCCGTTCCCGGGCCGCCGCGAGCTTGTCGCGCATCACGTAGCCGCCCGGCTTCTTGTAGGAGCGGTCGAGGGGCGGCTGGAGGAGGTCGATGTCGTGGAGGTCGCCGATGTCGGCGCGCCGGACGATCCAGAGTCGCTCGCTCTCCTGTCGTCGGCCGAACATCTCCCGTGCGTAATCGCGGGCCAGCTCGGCGTCGGGCGCCATGACCGAGCCCCCGTGGACCATCGGATCGCCCGGCCGTTCGCGCCGGAAGACCTCCCAGGGCTCCAGCCGGTGTTCGTCCGCCGCGGGATGCGCTGGGCCGTCCGGCTTCGCCATCCCGCCTCCCTTCAGGCGGCCGCGACCGGGGCCGCGAGGATCGTTTCGCGGACCCAGGCGGTGGCGGCCCAGTTGAGCCGTCGGAAGTCCAGCCGTTCCTGGGACTTCGGACCGTGGTTCGTGACGACCGTCCGCAGCTCGTCCCAGTCGGGCTCCGTGTAGTGCCAGCTGCCGTCGATGGCGCTGTAGTGGAGCGCCGGGTCCGGGATCGTCAGCCCGAGCTCGAGCAGGCGCGGCACGTAAATGGTCAGGAACTCCTGGCGGAGCTCCTCCGAGGTCTTGGCCTTGACCCGCCAGTAGATGTCGCGATCCTTCTCGCGCGGCGTCCGCGGGCCGTGCATCTGCATGAGCGGGCCCCACCAACGGTCGAGCGCCTCCTGGACCATCTCCCGCTGCATCCGCGTGCCGTTGACCATGGTCACGACCACGTCGCGGCCGTGCATGATGTGGACCGATTCTTCCCAGCAGATCTTGCGCATCGTGCGCGCGTACGGGGCGTAGCTCGAGTCCCGCAATGCCTGCTGAGCCACGATCGCCGCCGCGTCGACGAGCCAGGCGATGACCCCGATGTCCGCCCACGACCGGGTCGGGTAGTGGAAGACGTTGTGGAACTTCGTCTTCCCGTCGAGCAGGTCCTGGATCATCTGATCGCGCGGCTTGCCGAGGTCCTCCGCGACGCGATAGAGGAGCTGCGCGTGCCCCACCTCGTCCTGCACCTTGGCGGTCAGGGCGAGCTTCCGTTGCAGCGTGGGCGCGCGCAGGATCCATTCGCGCTCGGGCAGCACGCCCATCAACTCGCTGTTGGCGTGCATCTCGACGAAGCGCAGGACGCCGATCCGGTATTCGTCGGGCATCCAGTCGGTCGACTCGACCTTGCCGCCGCCGTGGATGTGCGCCTCGAACCGGGCGAACCGCTCGTCGTCGGACATGCCCGGGTGGAACTCCAGGCGTTCTGTCGAGCGCTGGGCGAGCGGCAGGACGGGGTCGAGCGACAGTGGATCGGTCACCGCCTGACGCTACGCGGCCCCGGGCGGTGCGTCAACCGGGGAGCCGTGGCGCCTGGCAAGCTGGGCGTGCGCCAGCCAGCGGGTGGAGGTCGCCGAGGCGTGGCAGGGCCCTGCTCGCCCTCCCGTTGGCTCGCTGTCGCGTGCCACACATGGCAGAAACGCGAGGACCGGCGCCCTACTCCCCGGTGAACCGGGGCGCGCGCTTCTCGCGGAAGGCGGCGAGGCCTTCCGCGTGATCGGCCGAGCGTCCCGCGATGCCCTGGAGATAGGCCTCGTTGGCCAGGGCCTGCTCGAGGGTCGCGGTCTCGGCGAACGCCAGAGCGCGCTTCGTGAGGGCCATCGCCCGCGGCGATCCGGCGGCCAGGTGCGCCCCGAGCGACGCCGCCTCAC
>DASVIK010000111.1:0-6512 GCA_036382135.1 Candidatus Limnocylindrales bacterium
TCAGCCACCTGCTCAGCCTCGTCCCGTACCAGGACCTGACACCCGAGCCGATCGCGCTGCCGCCGCGCGAGCCCGATCGCGGCTATGTCCGGCCGCCGCTGAGCGACCAGACCTTCATCCCGGAACCCTTCTAGCCCGATCCTCCGAGCCCGGCGGGATGGACCGCGGGGCCCCCCGGACGATCAGCGGGCGGGCTTGCCCCGGAAGGTGCCGCTCACCGAGACGTTGCCGTCGGCGTCGCGGGCGTACAGGAGGGCCTGCCCGCCGATCCTGACCGAGAGCCGGAACGAGCCGTCGTCGCCGAGCGACGCTGACCCGGTCATCGCCAGGCCCGGCGTGAAGGCGCAGGCGGCGAGATCGACCCGCGTCCCGGCCGAGCCCGGTCGGTAGGTCAACGCTCCACCCTGGTCGCAGCCGAGCGCGAGCGGATCGGACCCGTAGCGGTAGTTGTAGTCATCCGTGTTGAGCAGCGTGTCCTCGATCGACGTCCCGAACTGGCGGGCCGTGCTGTAGCCCGCGGCGACCCGCAGCGGATCGGCGACATAGGGATCGGCGACCGCGCCGGCGCAGACCGTGATCCGGGTCGTGGGCAGCGTGTCGGTGGCGAGATAGGCGCTGATCGCGTCGTCGGGGCACGAGAGGCCTCGCCCGAAGATGACGTGCGGACCGCCCGTCTGGACGAACATGTACGCATCGGTCAGGCGGCTGTAGATGCGCATCGCGTCGGCGAACGGGGTCGCCGGGTCGAGGGTCGCGGTGAGGACGAACGTCGGGAAGGGCTCGTCGACGAGCGCCGGGATGCGCGGATCGGTCGTCGGCGTGTTCGGCCACCAGAGGCACGGCGTATCGCCGAAGTACGTGCTCGACAGGCGGAGCGATCCGACGCCGGCGAGCTTCGCGTCGGCGACCCACGCGTGCAGCCTCGCGGTCGGGTCACCGGCCGTCGGGTAGTACGCGTAGTCCTGGCACTCGACGGCGTAATACATCGCGTCGGAGTAGGTCGGATCCGCGATCGGGGCGAGCGTCTCGGGGTCGATGGTCAGGCTGTCGTAGGCGAGCCGGATGAGCGGCACGTAGTCGCCTTGCGTGGCCGCCGTGACCGCCCGCTGCAGGAGCATCCGGCTGAGCTGCGAGTAGACGTAGCCGGCCGCGGCGTTGTCGAGAAGCGCGGACGTCAACGCGCGGGTCGCGAACGTGCCGCGAGCCGTCGGGAACCGGATGGAGACGGGACCCGCGAGCAGCTTCGTGCGGAGGGCGTCGTAGCCCACCACCGCGCCCGATGCGGAATCGCGTCGGCAGACCCGGTTCGTGTCGCAGGCGGCCAGCGTCGCGGTCAGCGCGTCGTCGAAGGCGCGGACCTCTTCGCGGTAGAAGGCCGGCCCGTCCATCGTCAGGTCGACCGGACCGTCGACGAAGAGCGACGCGACGTGGGTGGGATGGGCGCTCGCGTAGGTCTGCGCGTACTGGGTCCCGTAGCTCTCGCCATAGAGGGCGATCTTGTCCACGCCGAGGTACAGCCGGAACGCCTCAAGGTCCTCGACCGCCTGGCGGGTCGAGTAGAACGGGAGGTCGGTGGGATCCACCTTCGTCTCGGCGAGGCAGGCGTCGACGTAGGCCTTCGCGTCATGGGCGGCCGCGTCGAACTGAGCGGCCTTGGTCGGATCGCTGTCGGTCTGGTAGTACGACGCCGTTGCGACCGGACATGCGAGCGGCTGCGACAGCCCCACACCGCGCTGGTCGAGGAAGACGATGTCGTAATGGTCGGTCACCGAGGTCGCGAAGGCCGACGTGTAGTCCTCGGCACTCGCCAGACCGCTCGACCCGGGTCCGCCCGTGATCGTCACGAACACGCCCTTGCGCTGCTTGGCCGCCTTCTTGATGGCGAACGTGACGTTCCAGGTCGGTCCGCCGGCCGAGAAGTGATCGCGCGGGACGCCGAGGGTGACGCAGGTGAAGCTGCTTCCGGGGCAGGTCTCGACCTTGACGACCTTGGGCGACTGGGGCAGCGCGCCGGCTGGCGGTGCGGACGAGGGGGATGAGAACGGGGAGGCTGAGGGCTTCGCCGAGGCGCCTGGGCCGGTCGGACCCAACGCGACGGATGAGCTCGAGTCCGGGGAGGCCGAGGCCGGCGACGACCCGGCCGGCGACGCGGCGTTGCTCGACGACCCGGCCGGCGACGACGCGGCCGGCGACGACGGGGCGTTGCTCGACGAGCTCGACGGCGCCGACCCCGAGGCCACGCTGACGGGCGGGTACGTGAAGCCGCCCCCCGAGGACCCACTACCGCAGGCCGCGAGCACGGCCACGGCGACCGCCACGAGAGCTCCCCGCGCCAGGGCGCTGGATGCTCGGGGGGTCGAGGGGCGGGGGCGCATCGGCGGCATGGTATCAACCGGTCGGGGGACCCGGTCGAGCGGCGACCGCGACGAAGCGGCGCCCGGGACGGGGCGCCGCTTCGTGCTGCCGGCGGCGGGAGGTTCTTGCGTTCGTGCTGTCGGTTCCGGCCCGCCGTGTCAGCCGCGCCGGCTCCGGGCCGGCCGTCGGGTGGGTCCGCGCCCGATCGTCGAGGCCGCGAACTCGAGCGCCAGGAAGATCGCGATGGACAGGGCCAGCAGCGTCGGGGCGTCCATGTCAGCGGGTGCTCCAGTACCGGACCACCGGGGCGCGGCGTCCGCCGCGACCGATGGACCCGACCGCATCGCCGATGACCATCCCGATCGCCACACAGGCGGCGACGAGGCCCACGAGGAGGCCCACGACGACGGTGGCCCCGATCACGACGCCGGCCACGACGAAGGCGATGGCGAGGACCGCGGCCGCGAGGATCCCGAGCCCTGCGCCGAGGGCGGTCACGCCGCCACCGCTTCCGGGAGGTCCATGGGGTCGATGAGGACCCAGTCGAACGCCCAGTCCGGGTCGGCGTGGACGACGCGATCGGCGGTCTCGCCGGTCTGTCGGGCGATCGCCGCGAAGAAGGCAGCGCGGCGGCGCGAGACGATCCGGGCGTCCTTGCACGGGCAACCCTCGACGAGGCAGGCGCTCCGATGGGGCGGGGTCGACGGGACCGTCGAGTCGATGATCGCGATGTTGAACTGATCCGGGTGGAACATGAGCGCTGCCTCCTTTCCGAGGTCCGCCGGCCCCGACCGGACCGGTGCGACCTGATGCAGGCAGCGTGAACCGCGGCCGTGCCGGACGCGCCGGACGGGAGCGGGTGGCGACGCTGGACGATGGCTCTGGTCGGGCATCGTCATCCGACGATGTCGCGGAGTCGGCCGGCCGTCAGTCCCGGTTGCGCATCGCGTCCGCGGCCATCTCGAAGTACGCGTCGAGACGCCGGGCGACGTCGCGCGGCGGAGCGCAGGCCGCGATCGCCGTCTGCATGTGGAGGAGCCAGCGGTCGCGGTCCGCCGGGCCGATCGCGAAGGGCGCGTGGCGCATCCGCAGTCGGGGGTGACCGCGCTCGGCGTCGTAGTCCGTCGGCCCGCCCCAGTACTGGGCGAGGAAGAGCGTGAGCCGATGCCGCGCCGGGCCCAGGTCGCCCGGTTGCGGGTACAGCGCCAGGAGTTCCGGGTCGCCGGCGACGCCCTCGTAGAAGCGGTCGACGAGCTCCTCGAAGAAGGGCATCCCGCCGACGGCGTCGTAGAGGCTCGGCTCGGCGATCATCGCGATCGGGGACGCCGTGAGCCGCCGGCTGTCAGCGGCTCCGCTGCCAGGACTTGCCCTCGGTCTGGACCGACGGCGCGTAGACCATCTCGACCTGCTGCATCTCGGCGATCGTCCGGGCGCCGAGCGCCGCCATCGACTGGCGGAGCGCGCCGATGAGGTTCTCCGACCCATCGGTCACGTGGGCCGGTCCGAACAGGATCCGCTCCAGGGTGCCGACGGTGCCGACCTTGATCCGCGTCCCCCGGGGCAGCGTGGGCGACGGCGCGGCCATCCCCCAGTTCGTGCCGTGCCCCGGGGCCCCCTCCGCCCGGGCGAGCGGCGTCCCGATCATGAGCGCATCCGCGCCGGCCGCGATCGCCTTGGCCAGCTCGCCCCCGCGGCGCATCCCGCCGTCGGCGACGACCGGGACGTAGCGGCCCGTCTCGGTGAAGTACGCGTTCCGGGCCGCGGCCACATCGCTGATCGCCGTGACCTGCGGCACGCCGATGCCCAGGACCTCGCGAGTCGTGCACGCGGCGCCGGGGCCCACGCCGACGAAGACCGCCGCCGCACCCTGCTCCATGAGCGCGAAGGCGGCCTCGCTGTTCGTCGTGTTGCCGACCGCGACGGGGATCGGCATGAGGGCCGTGAACTCCTCGAGGCTCAGCGGGTCATAGTCGGTGGCGAGATGGCGGGCACTGCTGACCTGGCTCTGGACGAGGAAAAGGTCGGCGCCGTGGTCGGCGCAGAACGGACCGAAGCGGCGGGCGGCTGCCGGGGTCGCCGCGACCGCGGCGGGCGTGCCCGCGGCGTGCAGTTCCTCGAGGCGCCGGGCGATGAGATCCTCGCGGATCGGCTCGCGGTACGCGGCGGCGAGCAGGTCCTGGACCTCGCCGTCCGGGGCCGCGGCGATCCGGGCCAGGATCTCGGCGGGCTCTTCATACCGCGTCTGCACGCCCTCGAGGTTGAGGATCGCGAGGCCGCCGAGCCCGGCCAGCACGCCCGCCATGCGTGGGTCGACCACGGCGTCCATCGCGGCGGCCACGATCGGGATGGCCAGCGGAAGCCCGCAGAACTCCTGGACGAGGTCGATGTCATTCGGTTCGATCGTGCTCGTGCCCGGCGCCAGGCTCACGTCCTCGAAGCCGTAAGTCGGCCGGATCGTGTCCACCTTCGAGTGGAAGATCCGGCGGCTCGCCGCCGGCGTCGCGAGAGTCCCGTCCACCTTCGTCATCCGATGTCGCTCCTCCGCCACGTGCCGCGCCGCCTCGCCGGGTACCGCGCCCCGACGCCCACAGTCTACCGTGAGCCGCGGACCTCCCTGTCCACGCTCCGGAGGCAGTCGCCACCGCGCCGCGCCGATGTGCACCGGGCGTGCAAGACGACCGGAAACCGGCGTTGCGCGACCGGTGTTGTGCGCGAGACGCACAGAATCGACGTCGGGACACCCGAACGGTGCGCGGAGGTGCAGGACGACCGGATTCGAGAGAGTCTGGCGTGCCATTTCGGTCGTCTTGCACCCCGGACGCACAGAGCGGGCCCCAAGGGCGCGAGCCGGGCATCCGGATCAGCGGATGACGTTCAGGCCGTCCGGGGCGATCTCGAACCAGCGGGCACGGGCCGGATCGAGGAGGTTCTCCCCGATCCGCCGGATCGCCTCGCGATAGCCGGGCCAGATCACCTCGGCGATCGCCGCGTCGAGCGGCAACCAGCGCGCGGCATCGTGCTCGTGGGACAGGACCGGCTCCACGCCCTGCCGCACCCGCGCGGCGAAGACGGCCGCCGCCAGGATGGCGTCGACGCCCGCGTAATGGAACAGGTTGACGTGGTCGAGGTCGAAGAACGCCTCCACGACCGGCCGCTCGAATCCCGTCTCCTCGCGCAGTTCGCGCAACGCGCCGTCGACGACGCGCTCGCCGGGTTCGAGCGACCCGGAGACGCCCTGCCACAGGCCGGGCAGGACGCGACCGGGCACCCGGCGGAGCAGCAGGATCTCCGGTCCGTCGGGGCGTTCGCGGAAGATCCAGACGTCGACGAGATCGGGTCGGATCATCAGGCCGACCGGGACCCGGCGACCACCGCGGGGCCGATCCCCGCCTCGAGCCGGTGGAGCTGCTCCAGGTGCATCAGGTCGTGGACGCCGGCGAAGAGCAGCCACTCGCCGCAGCGCAGCCGCCCCACGAGGGGGTGATCCAGGGGGCAGGGATCGGTCTCGTGGCCGGCGATCGAGCGGGCCGCACGGACGACGATCTTCTGGCTCCGGGCGATCCCGGCCAGCAGCCGCTCCCGCGATGCGTCCGCCGGGCCGGGCACCCCCGGGATCACCCGCCCGGCATCGGCGGGCCAGCGTCCGGACGCGGCCAGGGCCGCGGCATAGGCGAGGCCCTCACGGGCGGCGGCGGCGTGCCCGATCGCCTGGGCGACCGTCCAGTCTTCCTCGCCACCGGGCGCGGCGAAGGCCGCCTCCGGCAGGCGCGCCACGATCTCCGTGAGGGCCGTCGAGAGCGCGGCGAGCTCACGCACCAGTCGGTCGGCGCTCCCGGGACCGGCGTGGCGGCGCACCTCGCGCCGGACGGTGACGAAGCGATCGGCCTCGATGCCGCGGTATGCCGCGACGGTGTCGGGAGCGTCCGGCTCGAGCGCCGCGAGCCATTCCGTCATCCCGGGCAGGACCGGCTCAGAGCCGCTCGACGCGCTCGACGGGGAGGACGAAGACCGTCGCGCCGCCGACCTCGACCTCGAGCGGGTAGGGCATGAAGAACTCGCCCGGCTCCATGATCGGCGGCATCGGGTTGACCACCTGCGTCCGGGCCTTGCAGTTGGCGGCGATGATCTCCAGGACCTCGTCGACCGCCGGCTCCTCA
>DASVIK010000112.1:0-5428 GCA_036382135.1 Candidatus Limnocylindrales bacterium
CGAACGCGCGGTACTCCGAGTTGCCCTTCAGGGCGAGGTACTTCGTGATGGCCGCCGTCAGGGACGTCTTGCCATGGTCGATATGGCCGATCGTCCCGATGTTGACGTGCGGCTTGCTGCGATCGAACTTCTTCTTCGCCATCGTGGCTGCTCCCTGGCTCCTCTCCCGTCCCGCGGGTCGGTCGTGACTAGAACTTCGACTTCTGGACGAGCTCGGAGGCGACCGAGGCGGGCACCTCCGCGTAGTGGCTGAATTCCATCGAGGAGCTGGCCCGGCCCTGGGACATGCTCCGCAGATCCGTGACGTACCCGAACATGAGGGCAAGCGGGATGAAGGCCCGGACGACCTGCGTGCCGCCCCGGCTCTCCATGCCGTCGATCTGGCCGCGCCGGCTGTTCAGGTCGCCGATCACGTCACCCATGAACTCCTCGGGCATCGTGACCTCGACCTTCATGATCGGCTCGAGGATGACCGGGTGGGCCTTGGGGATCGCATCCTTGACCGCGAGCGAGCCCGCGATCTTGAACGCCATCTCCGAGCTGTCCACCTCGTGGTACGAGCCGTCGTGGAGGGTCGCCTTGACGTCGACCATCGGGTAGCCCGCGTAGACGCCCGTCTCGAGGGTCTCGCGGATGCCGGCCTCGACGGCCTTGATGTACTCGCGCGGGATCGAGCCGCCGACGATCTTGTCGACGAACACGTAGCCCGAGCCCTTCTCGCCCGGCTCGAGGCGGATCACGGCGTGGCCGTACTGGCCCTTGCCGCCGGTCTGGCGAACGTGGCGCCCGTTGCCCTCGGCCGCGCGGCGGATCGTCTCGCGATACGACACCTGCGGCTTGCCGATGTTGGCGGCGACCTTGAACTCGCGGACCATCCGGTCGACGAGCACGTCGAGGTGCAGCTCGCCCATCCCGGCGATGAGCGTCTCGGAGGTCTCCGGGTCGGTCTTGACCCGGAACGTCGGATCCTCCTCGGCGAGGCGCTGGAGGGCGATGGCCAGCTTGTCCTGGTCGGCCTTCGTCTTGGGCTCGATCTTGACCTCGATGACCGGCTCCGGGAAGGTCATCGACTCGAGGATGACCGGATGCTCCGGATCGGTGAGCGTGTCCCCGGTGAAGGTGTCCTTGAGGCCCACCGCGGCGGCGATGTCGCCCGCGAACACTTCCTCGATCTCCTCGCGGTGGTTGGCGTGCATCTGGAGGATGCGCCCGATCCGCTCGCGCTTGCCCTTCGTGGGATTGAGCACGTACGAGCCGGCCCGCAGGGTGCCCGAGTAGACCCGGAAGAAGGCCAGCTTGCCGACGAACGGGTCCGCCGCGATCTTGAAGGCGAGGGCGCTGAACGGCTCCGAGTCGTCCGGCTTGCGCAGGACCTCGGCGCCGGTCACCGGGTCGAGCCCGTTCATCGGCGGGACGTCGAGCGGCGAGGGCAGGTAGTCCACGACCGCGTCGAGCAGCTTCTGGATGCCCTTGTTCTTGAGGGCCGAGCCGGTCAGGACCGGGATGACCTTGTTGGCGAGCGTGCCTATGCGCAGGCCGCGCTTGATGTCCTCTGTCGTGAACTCCTGGCCCTCGAGGTACTTGTGGAGAAGCTCATCGTCCTTGTCGGCGATCGCCTCGATCATCGCGTGGCGGTGGGTCTCCGCGTCTTCGCGCATCTCGACCGGGATCTCGACGACGTCCACCTGGTTGCCCAGGTCGTCGCGGTAGTAGATGGCCTTCATCTCGACGAGGTCGACGACGCCCTTGAACTGGTCCTCGCGGCCGATCGGGATCTGGATCGGCACGGCGTTGGCGCCCAGCCGGTCGCGGATCGATTCGACCCCGCGCCAGAAGTCGGCGCCGGTCCGGTCGAGCTTGTTGATGAAGCAGAAGCGGGGCACGCCGTAGCGGTCGGCCTGGCGCCAGACGGTCTCCGACTGGGGCTCGACGCCGGCCACGCCGTCGAAGACGACGACCGCGCCGTCGAGCACCCGGAGGCTCCGCTCGACTTCGACCGTGAAGTCCACGTGCCCGGGCGTATCGATGATGTTGATGCGATGATCGCCCCAGAACGCCGTTGTCGCAGCCGCGGTGATCGTGATCCCGCGCTCCTGCTCCTGGGGCATCCAGTCCATCGTGGCGGCGCCTTCGTGCACCTCGCCGAGCTTGTAGATCTTCTTCGTGTAGAAGAGGATCCGCTCGGTGACGGTGGTCTTGCCCGCGTCGATGTGGGCGATGATCCCGATGTTGCGGGTGCGCGCGAGCGGGACCTGGCGTGCCACGGAGCCCTTGCGCTCCTGGGCCGTCGTTACCACTTGAAGTGGCTGAAGGCGCGGTTGGCCTCCGCCATCTTGTGGGTGTCCTCGCGCCGCTTGACCGCGGCGCCCAGGCCGTTCATCGCGTCGACGAACTCGGCCGCGAGCTTCTCGCTCATGCTCTTGCCGTTGCGCTTGCGGGCGGCCTGGACGAGCCAGCGCACGCCGAGCGACAGGCGGCGATCGCCCCGGATCTCGACCGGGACCTGGTACGTGGCGCCACCTACGCGGCGAGGCTTGACCTCGATGATCGGGGTGGCGTTGCGCAGCGCGGCCTCGAGCACCTCGAGACCCGGGCGACGCGACTGCGCCTCGGCCCGGGCGAGCGCCTCACGCAGGATCCGCTCCGACAGGTTGCGCTTGCCGGCGGTCATGAGCTTGGACGTGAACCGCGCGGTCGTCCGGTTCGCGGGCGCCGTCTCGTACTTGAGCTTGCGCGGGATGTTGACGCGACGGGGCATCTACTTCTTGCCCCCGATGCCCGCAGTCGCCTTCGCGCCGTACTTGGAACGCCCTTGCTTGCGATCGCGCACGCCGGCCGCGTCGAGCGTGCCGCGGATGATGTGGTACTTGACCGACGGGAGGTCCTTCACGCGGCCGCCCCGGACGAGCACGACCGAGTGCTCCTGGAGGTTGTGCCCGATGCCCGGGATGTAGGCGGTGACTTCCATCTGATTGGTCAGCCGCACGCGGGCGATCTTGCGCAGCGCCGAGTTAGGCTTCTTCGGCGTCATCGTGCGCACCTGAAGGCACACGCCCCGCTTCTGCGGGGCGCCCGGGATCGACTCCTGGCGCTGCTTCAGGCTGTTCCAGTTCTTGCGCATGGCCGGCGCCTTGACCTTCGTGATCCTGCGCTTGCGGCCGTGGCGTACGAGCTGGCTGATGGTCGGCACGGAGACGCGGTTCCTTTCAGAGTCGTCGATTCGTGGCTGGCGGCGGTGGGCCGCCCCGGTCCGCCGGAGCCGCCGTAAGAGGGCGGAGATGTCACCGCGGCCGTTGACGTCGTGTCCCTCTGGGGTCCTCGGCGCACACGACGAGGGTGGACCCCTCCAGAGGCCACGAACGCGGAGTGTAGCAGCGGGTCTGAACGAGTGTCAAACGTGCGGACACCCGTCCGGGACCCCCTGCAGGTGGTTCGCGATGAGCGGGTCAGCCCTCCGCGGCGGGCTTCTTCGCCCGCTTGGTGGCGGGCTTGGTGGCGGTCGCCGCGGCCGTCGCTGCGGCAGTCGCGACGGCGGTCGAGGCCTCGGCTGCCGCGTCGGCATCGGCCGCGTCGGCGGCCTCGGCATCCGCGTCGTCGAGGAACGGGTTGGGCTCGTCGGATCCGTCCTCCGCGGAGTCCGAGAGGAACGGATTGGGCTCCTCGTCCTCGTCCGCGTCGGCCGCACCGGCCGCCAGGAGCGAGGCGAGGCCCGCCGTCTCGTCGTCGGCCGGCCGGCCGCTCCCGTCCTCGAGGAACGGGTTGAACTCGGATTCGGCGCTCACCATCCCCTCGATGGACTCGCCGGCAAGAGCCTCGAGAGCCGCCCGACGTCGCCGCTCGGCTGCTGCCGCCAGGTTCGCCGGCGCGCCCGTCCCGGCCGGGATGAGCTTGCCGATGATGACGTTCTCCTTGAGCCCGATCAGGTGATCCCGCGAGCCGTTGATCGCGGCTTCGGTGAGCACCCGGGTCGTCTCCTGGAAGGACGCCGCGGCGAGGAAGCTCGAGGTGTTGAGCGAGGCCTTGGTCACGCCCAGCAGGACGGTCTGGGCCGTCGCCGGCTCGCCGCCCTCGGCCAGGACGCGGTTGTTCTCGGCCTCGAGGTCGAGCCGATCGATGAGCTCGGTCGGCAGGAGGTCGACGTCGCCCGGCTGGTCGATGCGGACCTTCCGCAGCATCTGGCGGACGATGATCTCGATGTGCTTGTCGTTGATCGTGACGCCCTGGCTCCGGTAGACCTTCTGGACCTCCCGGACCAAGTAGCGCTGGACCGCGTCCTTGCCCCGGGTCTCGAGGTACTCCTGCGGATTGACCGGACCGTCGGTGATCGAGTCGCCGGCCCGGACTTCCTGGCCGTTCTCGACGAGGAGCTTGGCGTTGTGGGGGATCCCGTACTCGCGCTCGACCACGTCCTCCGCCCGCACGACCAGGCCGCCATCGTTCTTCACGAGGAAGCCCTTCACCGGTGAGCTGACCTCGACGGTCGTGTCGCCGGCGAGCCGGGCCACGACCTGGTTGGCCTCGACCTGATCGCCCGCGGCCTGGAGCAGCTCCGCGCCCTTGGGGATCGTCAGCGAGGTGTCATACGACTCGGTGCTGCGGACCTTGACCTTCGTGCCGACGTCGCCGCGGACGATCTCCACGATCCCGTCGATGTGGCTGATCTCGGCCTTGCCCTTGGGCACGCGGGCTTCGAACAGCTCCTCGACGCGAGGCAGACCGGCCGTGATGTCGAGCCCGGCCACACCACCGGTGTGGAACGTGCGCATCGTCAGCTGGGTGCCCGGCTCGCCGATCGACTGGGCGGCGATGATGCCGACCGCCTCGCCGGAGCCGACGAGCTCGCCCGTCGCGAGGTTGCGGCCGTAGCACGACCGGCACACGCCGTAGCGAGCTTCGCAGGTGAGCGGCGAGCGGACGAGGACCTCGTCGATCCCCGCCTCGTCGATGAGGACCGCGGTCGTCTCGGTGATCTCCTGGTTGCGCTCCACGACCGTTCGGGCGGTCGCGCCCGAGCCGGCCGTGAGGGTCGCCGCGGAGAGCCGCCCGACGAGCCGGCGCTGGTAGGCCCGGGCCTCATCGCTCGACTCGGCGCGGGTGATCCAGCTCCCCTCCTCGGTGCCGCAGTCGTCATCGCGGGTGATGACGTCCTGCGCCACGTCCACGAGACGACGGGTCAGGTACCCCGAGTCGGCCGTCCGGAGGGCGGTGTCGGCGAGGCCCTTGCGGGCACCGTGGGTGGAGATGAAGTACTCGAGGACCGTCATCCCCTCGCGGAAGTTGCTCCGCACGGGGACGTCGATGATCCGCCCGGCCGGGTCGGCCATGAGGCCGCGCATCGCGCCGAGCTGGCCGATGTTGCCCTTGTTCCCGCGGGCGCCGGAGCTGGTCATCATCGTGACCGGCCCGACGAACGGGTTGGGGTCGACCA
>DASVIK010000113.1:0-10202 GCA_036382135.1 Candidatus Limnocylindrales bacterium
CGGCCCGAGCATACCGGCGGCGTCCAGCGATCTCGCCCTTCGCAGCCTCCCTGGTCCCCGGGGCTGGGCGCGGGTTGGTTCGGCGCATCCCTCCGCGGCGAACTGCGGCCTGCGCGCCCGGGGAGCGCTATCGAACCCCGACGCCCCCTGGACGACGTGATGCGCGCCCCACGAGCGGTACGCAGCCCCCGTGCGCTCCTCGAGTCGCCCGGCGTCTTCCGTATTCGCGCTCAGTAGCCGCGAACGGCTATCTGGGTGGCGCCGGACCGTAAGGACATCGGCATTCGGCCGATATCACCCGCGTAAGGCACGCACTCGACGCATTACGCAGTTCGCCGATCGGCTGGCCTGGCCGCGGACCTGCGGGAGGACCCGACCCTCAGAGGTGGAAGGCCCAGTAGACCCCGGCGAGGTTGATGACGAACCCGAAGCTGATCGCGACCCGCCAGCCCCAGCCGAGACCGCGCCTCGCGGCCGCCAGGGCGGCGAGCGCGAGCACGAACGGGATCGAATCGAGCGCATACCGGTAGCCGTACTGGAGCCAGCCGCCGCCGTAGTAGAGCAGGCTCGGGATGAGCACGAGAGCGGCGGTCACCGCGAGCGCACGGGCGAGACCCGACCGCCAGGGAGCGAGGAGCGCGAGCCCGAGCCCGGGGCTCGTCAGGAGGATCGACATGCCGAGGCCGTCCGGGCGGAAGAACGGGAACGTCGCGATCGGCGTCGGCATATGGAGGAACAGGTAGTCCAGGTTCATGCCGAGATGGGCCGTCGAGAAGAGGCCCTGGGCGCGCAGCGCGACGAGCCAGTCGGGCAGCGTCGCCAGGGCATAGCCGGATTCGATCGGGCTGCCGAAGCGGGCCCAGTCGTACCAGAGGAAGAATGCGACGCTGGGGACGACACCCAGGCCCAATGCCAGCCAGGAGCGGATCGGCCACGACCGAGGTTCCCACCACGGGACACCCTCCGCCGGCCGGCGGACGACCCACGCGTACAGGGGCAGCGCGAGGGCGAGAGGCGCCCGTGTCAGGAACGCCGCCCCACCCAGCAGTCCGAGCAGCCACGGCCGCCGCCGGCCGAATGCCTCGATCAAGGCGCAGAGCGTCAGGAACGTGGCGATGAGATGGCCCGTGTGCCACACGCCGCCGCGCGTCGTCACCCACCAGATCGCCGTGCTGAAACCGAGCAGGGTCGCGAGCCAGAGCCGCGTTCCGATCCCGCTGACTCCGGCGCGCGCGGCCAGCCAGAAGGCGAGCCCGACGTCGGCGGCGCCGATGCCCGCGTTGACGATCGGTTGCCAGTGGTCCGCCTGGATCGGCCCGACGAGCCAGACGAGCGGCAGCAGGACGAAGGCCGGGAACGGCCCGAACGGGACGTACACGAAGCCGTCCGGCGCGACGACGACGTCGTATGGGCCGAGTGGCGGGATGGACAGCCGCCCGTGCAGGAACGCGTCCGCGAGGTAGAAGAAGTCCGGCCTGGTCGCGTCGAAGGTGCGCGCGCTGAGCAGGAGCACGACGAACGAGCCGGCGACGAGCACGGTCGCGACCGCCGGGACGAGCCACGGGCGATCCCCGGGGCGTTGGCCGGTCATCGATCGGGTCGGGACCGGCTGATCTCTGCTCCGCGACCCCCACGCCGGTGGATGAGCGGGATGCGCAGCAGGTCCCAGCCCACCCGCAACGCCAGCCTGAGGCCCGGCCGCATCCGTGACCCGCGCTTGTCGAACCAGCGGATGGGCACGATCGCTATGCGGTAGCCGCGGCGGCGGGCGAGGTAGATGAGCTCGACGTCGAAGACGATGCTCGTGATGCGCTGGTCGGCGAACAGGTCATGCGCGACCTCGCGCGTGAACCCCTTGAAGCCACACTGGGTGTCCTGGACGTGGCCCACGACCCAGAACGACGCGAACGCGTGGAAGGCCTTGCCGAGCAGTCGACGGTAGATCGGCTGGGTGCCCCGCATGTCCTTGCCGTCAGGTTGGATCCGGCTGCCGAGCGCCACGTCGTGATCTTCGAGCGCCGCCACGAGGAGCGGGATCTGGTCCGGCGGGGTCGCCATGTCGGCGTCGGAGAAGATGCCCAGGTCCGTCTCGACGGCCAGCATCCCGGCCTTGACGGCCGCGCCCTTGCCCCCGTGGGGGACGCTCAGGACGCTGAGCAGCGGCGAGCCGCCGGCGCCGTCGATCGCGGCCTCGGGGCGGGCCCGGGCGATGTCGGCCGTCTCGTCAGTGCTGCCGTCGTCCACGACGAGGACGCGGATGTCGCTCGGCAGGTGGGACGAGCCGGGCGCGCCGTCGCGGGCCTGCTCGCCACGCCGGCGGAGGTACCCGAACAGCTCGTCCAGGCCCGGTCCGATGCGCGCCGCCTCGTTGTACGCGGGCAGCACGATCGTCAGGGAGCGGGCATCCATGCGCGGCAGTGTAGATGGCACGGCCTTGGCGAGAGGGGTACTCTCGGCCCAGAGTCAGCGCCCGGGCGCGGAGGCACCATCGGCACCGTGCGATCGATCGAGCACCCTTCGACTTCCGCGCCCTTCGACCGCGGCCGGTTCCTTCGCCGCGTCGTCGTCGCCGGCTCGCTCGCCGTGGTCGCCATCCAGGTCGCCCTCTTCGTCGTCGGCTGGATCGTCAACCACGACGCGATCCCGCTCGGGCTCGACTGGCTCGGCTACCGGGCCGGCTTCGAGCGGCTCCTGGCCACCGGTACGCCGTACGCCCCCTTCGAGCTGGCCGGCCCCTTCACGCCCGAGCACCTCGACTTCATCCACCCGCCCAACGCGCTCGTCCTCATCGCCCCGTTCGCGATCCTGCCCCACCCGCTGGACTACCTCCTCTGGATCGGCATCCCGATCGCGATCTTCTGCTACCTGCTGCGCCACCTGCCCTGGTGGGCGTGGCCGGCTGTCGCGCTCCTCTCCACGACCAACTCGCTCCAGTACCCGATCCTCAACGGCAACAGCTCGCTGTTCATGACCGCCGTGTTCGGGCTCGGCATCCGGTACGGCTGGGTCGTGGGCCTCCTGGCGATGAAGCCGACCCTTGCGCCGCTGGCCATCGTGGGCATCCGCCGGCCGATCCCGGCCCTGATCCTGGGGGTCGTGCCCATCCTGGTGACGCTGCCGCTCTTCCCGGACTACCTCACGACCGTGCACAACATGCAAGGGATCCCGATCACGTATTCGATCAGCAACTACTCGCTGATCGCGCTGGCCGCGCTGCCCTGGGTCGCGGAGAAGCTGCCCGGCTGGTGGGCCCGCATCGGCCCGACCCGTTCGGCGGACTCAGCTCCCCTGCGCGAACCCGCCTGAGAGGTCGCTGGACGGCCAGACCGGCGTGGCCGCGGCCAGGCTCGAGGCGCGCAGGACCGCCACGAGCACCAGGGCCACCGCGAGCCAGACGACGACCGGCGCGGCGATCGCGGCCGCGGCCAGGATGGCCGCCCCGGCCAGGAGGCCGGCCACCGTCCCGCGTCCATTCCCCTGGCGCACGACGATCCAGGCCCACGCCGCGAACGGGAGCAGCGCCACCGGGTAGTGGAACCAGGTGATCGGCGAGAGGACGAGCGAAAGCGTTGCCGCCACGGCCAGGGAGACAGCCACCGAGCGGAGGCGCCACGCGACGGCCGCGGTGAGCAGGATCGCGATGACTGCGACGAGCGGCGCGACGCGGGTCGCGACCGTCGGGTCGCCGACGAGCTGCGCGAGTTGACTGGCCGGCCCCACGTTGAGCGTGGAGACGAAGTCGGCGCCGACGCCCGCGCGCAGGACGCCGATGTAGTCGGCCCACGGCCCGATGCCTCCGACGAGGACGCTCAGCCCGACCGCGGCGGCGTCCGTGACCAGGGCGATGGCCAGCGTCGTCCACTCGCCGGGCAGGCCGGTCCGACCTTCGCGGATCCAGGCCAGCAGCCCGCGGACGGCGAGCCAGCCGAGCAACAGGCCGGGGTAGAGCTTGGCCAGGGCGGCCAGGCCGAGCGCCATCCCGCCGACGATCCGCCACGGCCGCGACCCCCCGACCACGGCGAGCAGCGCCGCTCCGTACGCGAACGGGAACCAGGCGTCGACGTTGCCGAAGAGCAGGGCGATCGCGAACGGATAGATGAACGGCGCGAGGGCGAGGGCCGGCAGGACGACATCGACGATGTCCCACGGCGACCGGATCGGCGCGCCGGCGGCCAGGCTCCGGACGACGATGGCGAAGCCGGCGACGGCACCGATGCCCGCGGCCAGCAGCACGACCCCGTCAGAGACGCCGCCGATGAGCGAGGCCGCCTGCGCGATCGGCGGCGGGTACGAGTAGAAGAGGCTCTCGACCTGCGTGCCCACGCTCACGGCACCGGCGACGTAGGGCGACGCGCCGGCGGCCACCCGTCGGCCCGCGTCGAGGATGAGGGCCAGGTCGAACCCGGCCTGCGGCGGGTCCTTCGCCAACAGGGCGACCCCGAGCGCCACGAGGCCGACCCAGCCCAGGGCGCCGACGAGGAGCCAGATGAGCCGCCGGAACCGCGGATCGGCGAACGTGCGGGTCAGCGGAGGCGCCACGCGGCCATGCTACCGCCCACCGCTGGCCGGATTGAGGGGGCGCGGACGGCGGCGGGCTAGCGACGCCCGGCGAACCGGTCGGTGGCCGCGACGATCGCCTCGGCCATCCCGGGGCCGGAACCGTGGCCACCCATGTCCATCGTGATGAGCTCGCTGCCCGGCCAGGCCTGCGCGAGGAGCCACGGCGTCCCGACGAGGTTTCCGAAGTCGAGGCTTCCCTGGACCATCACGCCCGGGATGCCCGCCAGCGTGCCTGCCCGGTTGATGACCTCGCCCTCCTCGAGCCAGGAACCGTGGCTGAAGTAGTGCGTGACGAGGCGGGCGAACGCCATCCGGAAGGCGGGGTCCTCGTAGCGCAGCCACGGTCCGCCCGACATCATCGCGTCTTCCCAGTCGCACCAGTCCTGTGCAGCCCTCTCCCGGACGACCGCATCCGGGTCGGCCAGGAGGCGGGCGTAGGCCGCGGCAAGATCCCCGTCGCGGTCGGCGGCTGGCACCGCGTCGCGAAAGCGCCCCCACGCCTGGGGGAACACCTGGCCGAGCCCGCGGGTGAGCAGGTCGGTCTCGACCCGGCGTCCCGTCGCGATCGCCGTCAACACGATCTCGGAGACCCGCTCCGGGTACCGCTCTGCGTATACGAGCCCGAGGACCGAGCCCCAGGACCCGCCCCAGACGAGCCAGCGCTCGATGCCGAGGTGCTCGCGCAGGAGCTCCATGTCGGCGAGGAGGTGCTCGGTCGTGTTCGTGGCCAGGCTGGTCGCCTGGTCGCTCGCGTGGGGCATGCTCCGGCCGCAGCCGCGCTGGTCGAACAGGACGATCCGGTACGCGGCCGGGTCGAAGTACCGGCGCATCCCCGGACCGCAACCGGAGCCAGGTCCGCCGTGGACGACGAGCGCCGGCTTGCCCGCCGGGTTGCCGCAGGCCTCCCAGTAGACGTGGTTGCCGTCACCAACGTCGAGCATCCCGTGCTCGAACGGCTCGATCTCCGGGTAGCGGCCTGCCACGACGTCGTACCTCCACTGGTTGCTGCCCGAGGTCCCATGATGCCCGACCCGAGGGTCCCGCGAACGACCCTGGCGGGACCTCTGGCACGTTCAGGTATGGCCGATTCGTACTGGTCGGAAGGCCCAGGACCCGGTGCTACGCTGCACCGGCTGTGCGGATCCCCCTAGGCCTGTTCGCGTTCGCGCTCGTCGTCCGGGCCATCCTCATCGCCCTCTATCCGGACCCTGCGTACCCCGACGCGTACTACTACGTGGACGTCGCGCGCGCCCTCCACGCGGGGCAGGGATTCAACGTCGACTTCATCTGGGCCTTCGTGGAGACCGGCGGCGTCCTGCCCACGGACCCGCATCTGCCGATCCCCAGCAACGCCCACTGGCTGCCGCTCGCGTCGCTCATCCAGCTGCCGTTCATGGCCGTGCTGGGGACCGCTGCCTGGGTATCGGACATCCCGTTCGCGCTCATCGGGGCGACGGCGGCCCCGCTGACCTGGTTCATCGCGCGCGACATGGGCGCCCGGCCGTCGATCGCGATCGGGGCCTCGCTCATGACGGCCGTCCCTGCCGCCACGACCGTGTTCTTCGGCCAGCCCGACAACTTCTCGATCTACCAGCCCCTGGGCGCCGCGGCGATCTGGCTCGGGACGCGCGCCCTGCGCGGCGACCGCCGGGCCCTGCCGATCGCCGGGCTGCTCGTCGGCCTCGCGTCGCTCGCCCGCAACGACGGCATCCTCATCGGGGCCGCGCTCGCCCTCGTGTTCTTCTGGGACCGCTGGCGCGCGTGGCGGTCCGCCGGGGAGCGCCGCCCGGCGATCCCGTTCCTGGGCGCCGTCGCCAGCCTCGTCCTGTTCTTCGTGGCGGTCGGCCCGTGGTGGCTGCGCCAGCTGTCGGTGTTCGGGAGCATCTCGCCGTCCTCGTCGTCCGGCCGGATCCTCTTCATCCGCACGATCACCGAGATGAACAGCGTGGACACGCCGGCGACCCTCTCGTACTTCCTCGGACAGGGCATCGGACCCCTGCTGGCCAGCCGCCTGCTCGGGTTCATCGCCGCGATCGGCAACTACATGATCATCGTCCTCTCGTTCGTCCTGACCCCGTTCCTCGTCATCGGGGCGTGGCTGGCGCGGCGCTCCATCCACTACCGGGTGTTCTTCATCTACGCGGCGCTCCTGTTCGCCGCATCGGGCCTCCTGTTCGCCGTCCACGTCCCGCTCGGGACGTTCCTCCACTCGGCGGTGGCCCTCATCCCGCACACGTACATCCTCGTCCTGGAGGGCGTGGCGGCCTGTGTCGTCTGGATGGCCCGCCGCCGCCCGAAATGGAACGAGGCCGAGGCGAGCAGGTTCTTCCTCAGCGCCACGGTCGGCATCGCGTTCGTGACCGGAGCCCTGGGCACGTGGAAGGTCCAGGAGGAGTGGAACACCGAGCGCCACGACCGGCAGCAGGCCGCGATCGCGCTCGACGGCCCACTCCACGTCGGCCCGGGTGAGCTCCTGATGGACGGCGACACCTCCGGGTTCAAGTACTACACGGGGCGCGGCGGCGTCGTGACGGTGAGCGACCCGCTCGACACGGTGGGCCGGGTCGCGCAGGCGTACGGCGTGCGCTGGCTCATCCTCGAGCGCTGGCACATCGCCGATGCGCTCATCCCGGTCATCGAGGGCAAGTCCCGGCCGAGCTGGGTCGGGCCGGCCGCATGGTCCCTGGACGAGACGCCCCAGGCGGACGCCGCGGACACGTCGCCCGACATCGCCATCTACCCGGTCTGCTTCGCGGCGGACGACACGCGCTGCGCGCCATGACCCGGCGCGAGGCCTGGCTGACCGCCGGCATCCTGTTCGGGCTCGCGCTCGTCGTCCGGGCCCTCGTCGCCTCCATCGTCCCGTTCCCCACGCCCGAGGACACGGCCTACTACGTCGGCGTGGCGCGCAACCTCGTGGACGGCCACGGGCTCGTCTCGGACGCCATCTGGAGCTTCGGGACGCCGCCACTCCGCTTCCCGCGTGACGCGTTCGAGGTCTGGCTCCCGCTGCCGGCCTTCCTCGCGGCCATCCCGATGTTCGTCTTCGGCTCAGGCTTCCACGCGGCCCAGGTGAGCACGGTCCTCCTCGGCGCGCTCGTGCCGGTCCTCGCCTGGCGGCTCGCGGCCGACGTGGCCGAGGAGCGCGAGATGCCGATCGGGCGTGCCCGGACGCTGGCCGTCGGCTCGGGGCTCACGGCGATCGTGTCGCTGCCGCTCCTCCTCCACGCTGTCCTGCCCGACTCGACCACGCCATTCACGGTCGTGGCCCTGGGCGCGTGCCTCCTCATGATCCGCATCGCGCGCGACCCACGGGGCGCCCGCGCGACCGACCGGCGCCTGCTCGCGCTGGGGATCCTGTTCGGGCTTGCCGCCCTCACCCGCAACGAGTTCCTCTGGCTCGGCCTCGTCTGGGTCGTCGTCGCGTGGCGGGCCCCCGGGACGACGGGCCCGGAACGCGTCCGACTCATCGTCGCCCCGGCGATCGTGGGCTTCGCGGTCCTCGCCCCGTGGCTGGTCCGCGACTGGGTCGTGTTCGGCAACCCGTTGCCCGGCCAGGCGGCGACGAACGCGCTGTCCGTGACCGGGTTCGACATCTTCGCCTACCGGGACCCGCCGACCCTGGCCCGCTACCTCGCCCAGGGTCCGGCCTGGCTGCTGACGTCGCGGGTGGAGGGCTTCGGGCACAACCTGCTCGATGTCCTGCTCGTGCCCGGTGCCCCGGTCTCGGTCCTCGGACTCGTCGCTCTGCCCTGGGTCGCCCGCGGCTCGGCCCTGCGGCCGGTGGTCCTCCTGAGCGCCCTCACGTTCGCGGCGACGACGCTCCTGTTCCCCGTCTCGACGACGTGGGGCACGTTCCTCCACGCCGCGGGGCCGGTCCACGTCCTGCTCATCATCGGCGGCCTGCTCGCGCTCGACCGGATCATCGTCCGGGCGGGCGAGTGGCGCGGCTGGACCAAGCCGGTGGCCTGGCTCGGCCCGACGCTCACCGTGTCGGCGGCCCTCCTGTTCAGCGTCGGGATCCTGGCCTACGCCGGCCAGGCGCGCGAGACGCAGCGGCGCTACGTCGCGCTCGTCCCGGCGATGCAGGCGGCCGGGCTCACGGTCGACCCCACGGTGCCGGTCATCACGGACTTCCCCATCTGGTACGCGGAGGGGACCGGGGGCCGAGCGCTCGCCCTGCCCGACGAGCCACCCGCCTCGATCCTCGACCTCGCCCACCGTTTCGGGGCGCAGCTCCTGGTCGTGACCGGGACCGACCACGGGCGCTGGCCGGCGGTGATCGACGCCGGCGGGCCGGACGTCGCCTGCATCCGCGAGGTCGCCCTGCCCGCTCCGGCCAACACCGCGGACGCGTCCGCCCTGCACGAGACGCGTGTGTTCCGGTTAGGCTGTCCATGAGCGCGCCCGATCGGCCCCGCGGGGGGCGCACCTATACTCGGGAATCGATGGACACTGCGCGATCCAGCGCGGATGGCCGCGACGGGCGTTTCGATGGTCTCCACGCGGAGGCCAAGGAAGCGCTGGGCTATTCCGCCAACACGCTCCGGGCGATCCGCGATCGCTACCGGGAGGCGTACCACGACGAACTGGCCCGTTGGCATGGCCTGCGCGACGACCTCGACGCCCTCGACCGGGTGGCGAGTTCGAAGGGCGCCCCCGCCCCGGCCGCCGCGGAAGGTTCCGAGGGCGAGGCGGCCACGGCGGCCGAAGCCGGTGCCGAGGATGCTCGCGACCGGACGCTCCGGGCCGACGTCGAGTCCTTGACGACCGAGCTCGGGCTGCACCAGGCCGAACTGTCGAAGCTCGACCTCGCCCAGCGCAACCTCGAGAGCTCGTGGCTCTTCCTCGAGCGCGGCGACGCCAGCCTCATCACCGACCGCTCCGAGACCGAGGCGAGCCCGCCGAGCGACGTCCAGATGCGGATCGTCGAGGCGCAGGAGGCCGAGCGCTCGCGGCTCGCCCAGGAGGTCCACGACGGACCGGCGCAGGCCCTCTCGAACGCGATCTTCCAGGTCGAGTACATCGACCGGGTCCTCGACCAGGACGTCCGCCTCGCGCGCACGGAGCTGCACTTCCTGCGCGACCTGCTCCGGCGCGAGCTCGGCGACGTGCGGGGGTTCATCGCCCAGCTCCGGCCGCCGCTCCTCGACCAGCTCGGCCTCGATGGGGCGATCGGCGATATCGTCGCCACCATGGCGGCGCTCACCGGGCTGCCCATCGAGACGACCCTCGAGGCGCCGGCCGACGGCATCGACGACGCCGAGCAGACGGTGGTCCTGCGCGTGGTGCAGGAAGCCCTTCAGAATGTACGCAAGCACGCGACCGCCAGCCGGGTCACCGTAGCGAGCCGGATGTCCGGCGACGACTGGGTGCTGGAGGTCCGCGACGATGGTCGCGGCTTCGACGTCACGACCGTGGCGGCACGTGGCAGAAGGAATTTCGGATTGCAATTCATGCGAGAACGCGCGGAGCTGATCGGCGCCCGATTCGAGGTCCGGTCACGTCCCGCCGGAGGGACGGTGGTGATGGTGGCGATCCCGACGGGGGAAGATAGGAGATGACCGCGATGGATTTTTCAGGCCCGGATCGGCGTCGAGGCGGACCCGATCGGCGGACGCCCGGCGAGAAGACGCGGATCC
>DASVIK010000114.1:0-2496 GCA_036382135.1 Candidatus Limnocylindrales bacterium
CGACGTCGCTTTCGCCGACGAGGTCACCCTGGCGCCCCTCCGCGCCGATTTCGACGCTTGGGTGGCGCAGTTCCCAGGGCTGGCCGGCTGACGCCTACTTCACCGCCGTGCCAAGCCATGTGGCCCCCAGGTAACCGAAGAGGACTCCGTCCCGCAGCAGGAAGGGCGTGGCCTGACCCGATATGGCCGCGGCCGTGGCGCCCGTGAGGGCGAGCTTCGTCCAGTCGGTCCCGTTGAGCGAGACCCAGTATCCGGTGTGGATGTCCGGAGTGAGAGTCCCGTAGACCATGAGCCGGGTCCCGTCGCCCGAGAAGAGCCCGTTCACGCTCGCATTCGCAGGGCCTTGCTTCAAGATCCCCAGGGGGTTGGCCGTGCTGGGCGCCCAGCTCCGGCCAGAGGTAGAGGTCCAGAACAGGGCCTGTCCGGGCACCTGGGCGGTCGAGCTGAGCGCGACCAGACCGCCTCCCGCAGCGCGGACGTCCACGAAGCCGGTCCCCGGATAGCCCTGGACGTCGGCCAGGGTCCAGTGCAACCCGTCCCCCGACCACCAGGCGACCGGCAGTCCGGCTGGGGTGACGCCGCCCACCGCGACGAATCCCGTGCCGAACGAGGCCACGCCCCCCACGCTGGAGGTCGTGCTCCCCGGCAGGGACACCTCTTGCCACGTGACCCCGTCAGTGCTGAAGCCGATCGGATGTGGCGAGCCTTCGAGCACGGCCAGGACGCCCGTCGCACTCCCGGCCAGATCGGTCTGCCTGGCCAGGCGCATCGGCGGCGACGGCCTCGATGTCCAGGTCACTCCGTCGGTGGAATGCCAGACGCTCGCCTGGCCCGAGTAGCTTTGTACGGCCACGAGGATCCCATCGGCGCAGGGAGCGGCCAGCGCGAGAGTCGCCGGACCGAACGTGCCGGCCGGGAGTTCGACCCAGCTGCGACCGTCGCGCGAGATCCACGCCGGGAGCTCGCCCTGGACGCTCGCCAGGCCGAGCGCGAGATAGCCGCCCGACCAGGCCACGACGGATTGGGCATTGACCGGGCCGCCTTCGAGCGCCTGGAGGCGCAGGCCGGTCCACGTCGAGTCGGAGATCGGCGGCACGGACCCGCTCGGCACGGGCATCGATGGCGTCGGCGTAGGACTCGCGGACGCGCTCGACGGCGGCGCGCTTCGGGTGGGCGATGCTCCCGCCGTCGGCGATACGCCGGGTGAGCTCAGGAACCCGCCGGGGCGGAGTCCGAGGCCGAGCCCGACGGCCACGATCAGGACGGCGGCCATGGCGGCGAATGCCGGGCGGATCCGCGCAGAGAGCGTCGAGCGGCGCGGCCGGCGGTCCAGCGCATCGCCGATCCGGATCCCCGTCCCCGGCGAGGCGACCCGTGGGTCGATGGCCCGGTAGTGGGCGTGGAGGTGCTGCTCGAGCTCGTCGTCGGTCATCGTCGTGCCTCATCGGAACGGCGCTCGGCGTCGAGCGCCGCGCGCAGGTGCTGAAGGGTCGCGTGGAGCCGCGACTTCACGGTCCCCTCCGGGATCCGGAGTTGCCCCGCGATCTCCGGGACCGTGAGCTCCCGCCCGAAGCGGAGCGCGAGGAGTCCCTGCTCGTCGGGTGTGAGGCGTCGGATCGCCGGAGCGAGGTCGACATGGTCGGCGGATGGGCCGGGGCCGGTTCCGGCGGCCGGCTCGAGGCTGATGAGACGCGGCCGCCGGGCGCGCCGCCGCAACTCGTCGCGGCAGACGTTCACGAGGATCCGGGTGAACCAGCCCTCGGCGGTCTGATCGTCCCGGAGCGATCGTCGTCGATCCCAGGCACGCAGGGCGGCCTCCTGCACGGCATCCTCGGCCGCCTGCGAGTCGTGGAGGATGAACATCGCCAGCCGGTAGGCATCGTCGATCCGGGCGAGCAGCAGCCGGCGGACGGCGTCGTCCGTGGTCACCGGTGCTGCCGCTTGGTCGACCATGCCCACCCTCGGTTCGTGGCCCCTGGTTGTCAGCCTGATGGACGGACGAGCGGCGCCGACCGTTCGGTCTTCGCGATTCGTCGCGCGGCGCGTGGGTGCCCGCTCCCGCGCGGGCGGGGTCAGTCGAGGCGGTCGAGGGCGGCGGCCAGCTCGGTCGCGTCGGCGGCGACGGCGGTCGGTCGGGCATCGGTGGCCAGCGCATCCACGGCGGCTCGCGTCGTCACGCCGGTCAGCATGAGGATGCAGCGGGCGCCGACCGCGCGGGCGGCCGCCAGGTCGGTGTCGATCCCGTCGCCGATCATCACGCCGTCCGCCGCCGGACTTCCCACCGCGCTCGCGGCCTCGAGCAACAGGAGCGGCTCTGGCTTGCCGATCGACACCTCCGGCTCGCGGCCCGCGGCGACGGCGATCGCCGACACGATGGCCCCGGCGCCGGGCCGCAGCTTGCGCTCGGTGGGATAGATCGGATCGCGGTTCGTGGCGATGAACCGGGCACCTCCGCGGATGCAGTCCGCCGCGACCGCGAGGCGGAGGTAGTCGATG
>DASVIK010000115.1:0-1615 GCA_036382135.1 Candidatus Limnocylindrales bacterium
ACGGAGCCTGGGTGGCGCTGCCCACCCGGGCCCGGACGTTCCTCGCGGCTCAGGGAGAGGGCGCGTTCGCCGATGCCGCGCTCGGCGGGCTGGAGCCCGCCGGCCTGTCGCGGATCGCCGCCCCGGTGAGGGTCCTGACCGGCACCGCAAGCGAGCCGTTCTACGCGCCGATCGCCCAGGCGGTCGTCGCCCGGATCCCGGGAGCGCGCCTCGTGTCGCTCGAGGGGCTCCGACACACCGCCCCGATCACCGATCCCGAGCCCGTTGCGGCCGCGATCCTCGACGCGATCGCCGACGCCGGCATCACGGCCCCGAGCGCGGCCGGCCGCGCGGCCGCCCTGGAGGTGCCCCGATGACCAAACCCCGCGACGGCGCCCCATCCGGCCTCGCGACCGACCGCGGCAACGCTGCGCCGAGCAGCGACGTCAGCTCGATGTTCGACGGGATCTCGCGCGTCTACGACCCGATGAACCTCGTGATCAGCGCGTTCCAGGAGCCGCGCTGGCGGCGGCGAGCCGTCGCGCTGACGCAGCTCCGGCCCGGCGGCCGCGCGATCGATATCGCCACCGGCACGGGCAAGGTCGCGGCCGATCTCCACCGGCGCGCGCAGCCGGGCGGCGAGGTGCTCGGCGTCGACATCAGCCCGGGCATGATCTCCGTGGCGGAGCGTCGATTCGTTGGTCGTCCGGGGCTGACGTTCGTCGTCGGTGACGCCCTTGCGTTGCCTGCGCCCGACGCATCCTTCGACGCCGCGACGATCGCGTTCGGGATGCGGAACCTGCCCGACTACCGCGGTGGGTTCGCCGAGATGCGCCGCGTCGTGCGTCCGGGCGGGCGCGTCGTCTGCCTGGAGATCGCGCGGCCGCGGAGCCGGCTGGCCCGGATCCTGCGGGCCTGGTTCGACGGGATCGTGCCGGTCATCGGTCGTATCGCCGGGCAGGGCGGCGCCTACGCCTACCTCGTCCGCAGCGTCCGGAGCTACCCGGCGCCCGAGGCGATCGCCGGAATCATGCGCGAGGCCGGCCTGGTCGGCGTGACGTGGACCGGCATGTCCGGCGGCATCGTGACGCTCCACGTCGGGACGGTGCCGCCCGCGGAGTGAGCCGGAGGCGCCGCGTGCTCAGTACCAGGGCCAGGGCACGGCCGGCCAGTCCGGGTGCGGGTGGGGGAAGGTTCGAGAGCCCAGGAGCTCGTCGAGGCGGGCGCGGGCCACCTCGATCTCGGCGCCGTCGAGGTGCTCGGCCAGCGTGGCGGCGAGCGGCCCGCCGGCCGCGAGCTTCGGGCGGAGCAGTGCGAGGACCTGCAGCTCCCGCGGGGCGACCAGCGTGCCCCGCCAGTTCCACAGGATCGTGCGCAGCTTCGGGTCGACGTTGAAGGTGACGCCGTGGTCGACGCCCTGGATGATGCCGTCGGGCCGCACCAGCAGGTGCCCTCCCTTGCGGTCGGCGTTGTTGACCACGGCGTCGAACAGGGCAATCCGCCGCAGGCGCGGATCGCTCGACTGGAGGAGGGCCAGGATGTCGACGTCGTCGCGGGTCGCGACCCACAGCTGGAGCATCCCGGGACCCAGCGGGCCCGCCTCGCGAAAGACCGTCGGGGGCACGATCTGCCAGCC
>DASVIK010000116.1:0-2332 GCA_036382135.1 Candidatus Limnocylindrales bacterium
CCGGAGCGGCCTTGCGGGGCTTGGCGACCGCCTCGGTACCGGGGGCGGCGGCCTCACCGGCCGGGGCCTCTTCAGCGGGTGCGACGGCGCGCGCGGCCTTGGCCTCGGCGACCGAGACGTCGCTGCGGATGTCGATCCGCCAGCCGGTCAGTTTCGCGGCGAGCCGGGCGTTCTGGCCCTCCCGGCCGATGGCGAGCGAGAGCATCCGCTCGGGCACCGTGATGCTCGCGATGCGGTGCTCCTCGTCGATGTCGACGCCCAGGACCTGGGCGGGCGACAGGGCGTTGGCCACGAAGACGGCCGGGTCGTCGCTCCACGGGATCACGTCGATCTTCTCGCCGCCGAGCTCGGCCACGACCGACTGGACGCGCGCGCCACGCTGGCCGACCGTCGCGCCGACGGGGTCGAGGCCCTCCTGGCGGCTCGCGACTGCCACCTTGGAGCGGCTGCCCGGCTCGCGGGCGATGGCCTTGATCTCGACCGTGCCCGCATGGATCTCGGGCACCTCGAGCTCGAACAGGCGGCGGAGGAAGCCCTTGTCGCGCCGGCTGACGAAGATCTGGGGGCCCTTCGTGGAGCGCCGGACCTCGAGCACGAACGCCTTGACGTTCTGGCCGATCCGGTAGTGCTCGACGGGTGACTGCTCGGTCGTGGCGAGGATCGCCTCGACGCCCTTGCCGACGTCGAGGATGATCGCCCGCGGCTCGACCCGATTGACCTGGCCGGTGATCATCTCGCCCTCGCGGCTCGCGAACTGGTCGAAGACCACGTCGCGCTCGGCTTCGCGCAGGCGCTGGAGGACGACCTGCTTGGCGGTCTGGGCATGGATCCGCCCGAAATGGCTCGGATCGAGCTCCTCGATCTCGACGAGATCGCCGACGTTGGCATCGGCCTTGTGGACCTTCGCCTCCTCGAGCGTGAACTCGGAGAGCGGATCCTCGACCTCGGCGACCGCCGTGCGCGCCCGGTAGGCCCGGATCTTGCCGGTGTCGGCGTCGATCTGGACGTGGATGTCCTCGACCCCGTCCGTCCGGCGCCAGGCGGCCTCGATCGCTTCTTCGATCGTCCGGATCAGCTGTTCCTTCGGGACCTGCTTCTCGGCGTTGAGCTGAAGGAGGGCGCCGACGAAATCGCGACTCATGCTGCGCCTCCCGACTTCATCGTCCGTCCCGGGCCGCTCACAAAGAGACGTGGGGGTCACCCACGTCCAGGAGGCGGCCATTCGAGTTAAGGCGCGAAGTATACACCGACGACGCTCCGCCGGCGGTCGCGGAGGCCCGGTTCGTGCTCGGTCAGGTGGTCGCGACGGCCGGGAAGCGACGCGCGATATAGGCGTCGAGGATGGCCAGGAATTCGGGGACGATCGCGTCGCCGCGGAGCGTGCGGTCGAGCTTCCCGTCGATGAAGACCGGGGCGACGGGGTCCTCGAAGGTGCCCGGCAGGCTGATCCCGATGTCGGCGTGCTTGCTCTCGCCCGGGCCGTTCACGACGCAGCCCATGACCGCGACCCGCAGCTCCTCGACCCCGGGGTGGACCTCCCGCCAGGCCGGCATCGACTCCCGCAGGTACGCCTGGATGTCGCGGGCCATCTCCTGGAAGAACGTCGACGTCGTGCGGCCGCAGCCGGGACAGGCCGACACCTGGGGCAGGAACGAGCGGATGCCGAGCGACTGGAGCACCTGCTGGGCGATCTCCACCTCGCGCTCGCGGGCGCCGCCCGGGTCGGGCGTCAGCGAGACGCGGATCGTGTCGCCGATGCCCTCGTTGAGCAGGATCGCGAGGCCGGCGGTGGAGGCCACGATGCCCTTGTCGCCCATGCCCGCCTCGGTCAGGCCGAGGTGGAGCGGCAGGTCCGTCCGGCCCGCCAGGAGGCGGTAGACCTCGACGAGGTCGGCGACCCCCGACACCTTGGCCGAGAGGATGATCCGGTCGTGGCGCAGGCCGACGGACTCGGCCAGGTCCGCGGAACGCACGGCCGACTCGACCATCGCCTCGATCATCACCGCCCGGGCGTCGAGCGGCTCGGCCGACCGGGCGTTCGCGTCCATCAGCTCGGTCAGGAGCTGCTGGTCGAGCGAGCCCCAGTTGACTCCGATCCGGACCGGTTTGTCGTGCTCGATGGCGACCTGCACGATCGTCGAGAAGTGTTCGTCGTGGCGTTTCGCGCCGACGTTGCCGGGATTGATCCGGTACTTCGCCAGCGTGGCGGCCGCCTCCGGGTACTTCGTGAGGAGCAGGTGGCCGTTGTAGTGGAAGTCGCCGATGATCGGCACGTCCACGCCCAGCCCGCGCAACTTGCGAGCGATCTCCGGCACCGCGGCAGCCGCCGCCT
>DASVIK010000117.1:0-9389 GCA_036382135.1 Candidatus Limnocylindrales bacterium
GGTCGCGCGACGCTCGAAGGCGGCCTGGTCCCCGAAGATGTACAGGTAGGCCGAGACGGGTGACGCCTGGTCGAGCCCGGTCATCGTGAAGTGGATGGCGGCCTTCGCGAGGTCCGGACTCGGGCAGCCCGCGTCGCCGGAGACGACATCGCTGACCAGGATGCCCCGGACGCGCAGGACCTGGGTGATCCCGCCGAAGTCGGCCGGCGTCGGGGCGAGTGGCGAGCTCGAGGTCGTGCAGCCGCCGAGCAGGCCCGCGGCCAGCAGCGTGCCGGCCAGGACGGCACGGAGCGCAGGCCGGCGCCTGGCGACGGACGGTCGATGGGATGGCACGCCCGGAGGCTACCACCCGGGGCCGTGATGGCCCGCCGCAGGCTCCCAGCCGGCTCGCCGCAGGCCGGACGCGTGCCCCGCCGCGGTCCTCGGGGCGGCCGGGACGGTACGATGGGTCGATGATCGAGCCCCGTCTCCGCGGCGCCCCGGAGCCGAGCCACCCGAACCTGCGGGCCCTGATCGCCGAGCGTGCGGCCGGCCGGGCCGAGGCACCCTTCCTCGTCCGCCCCGAGACCGGCGAGTCATTCAGCTACGCGGAGATGGGCCGGCGGGTCGGGGCCGCGGCCCATGTCCTGGCCGAGCGGGGCGTCGGGCGGGGCACCCGGGTGAGCGTCCTCTGCTTCAACGGGCCGGACTTCGTCTGGCCGTACCTCGCGATCTGGGCCCTCGGGGCCGTCGCCTGTCCGATCAACACCGGGCTCAAGGCGGAGGAGATCCAGTACGTCGTCGATCACGCCGAGGCGCACCTGCTCATCGTCGACCGGCGCCTGCTTCCCGAGGTCGAGCCGATCCGGGCGACATTGCCCCACCTGCGCCACGTCCTCGTGGTCGATGCGGCGGCGGATCCGGCGGCCTGGCGAGGCGATCCCCGCGCCGGCCTGCCGGGCTGGGCGGAGGCGCTGGGTCCGCTGGCCGCGGAAGCCGAGCCGCGTCTGCCCGAGGAGCCGGCCGGCGGGATCGGCCTCGATGACCCCGCCCAGATCATCTACACGTCGGGCACCACCGGGAAGCCGAAGGGTGTCGTGCTGACCCAGCGGAACTTCCTGCGCGACGCGGAGTACATCGCGGGCTGGCACGGCCTCACCGCCGCTGACCGGGCGATGTGCATCCTGCCGCTCTTCCACGTCAACGGCGAGGTCGTGACGACCCTCACCCCGCTCTGGGCCGGGGGCTCGGTCGTGATGCCCGAGCGATTCACGGCCAGCCGGCACTGGGAGTGGATCTCGGCCCACGGCGTGACCTGGTTCAGTGCCGTCCCGACGAACCTCGGCATCCTCGTGAACCGGCCGCCCGACGAGAGTGACCCGGCGCGGTTCCCGCGGCCCGGGCTGCGCTTCGCCATCTGCGGCGCGGCGCCCTTGCCGGTGGAGGTCCAGCGCTCATTCGAGCGGCGTTTCCAGCTCCTCGTGATCGAGGGCTACGGCCTCTCCGAGACGACGTGCTACTCGACGTTCAACCCGCACCCTCCGGTCGGCGTCCGGAGCTACGGCGAAGACGACGGCTATCGACGGATCGGGTCGATCGGGGTGCCAGTGGGGAACGAGCTGGCCATCCTCGACGATGACGACCGGCCGGTGGACGTCGGCGCCTCGGGCGAGATCTGCCTGCGCGGGGAGAACGTGATGGCCGGCTACGAGAAGCGGCCCGCCGAGACGGCTGCCGCGCTCGCCCACGGCTGGTTCCACTCGGGCGACATCGGGAATGTCGACGCCGACGGCTACGTCTACATCACCGACCGCAAGAAGGACATCATCATCCGGGGCGGCGAGAACATCATGCCCCGCGAGATCGACGAGGTCCTGTACCGCCACGCCGCGGTGCAGGACGCCGCCACGATCGGCGCGCCCGACCCGAAATACGGCGAGCGCGTCGTGAGCTTCGTCGTCGCGCGAGAGGGCGCGACGCCGGCCGCCGACGATCTCATCGCCCATTGCCGGCTCCACCTGGCCGATTTCAAGGTCCCGGCCGAGATCCACTTCCTCGACGAGATCCCGAAAGGGCCGTCCGGCAAGCTCTTGCGGCGCGAGCTCCGCGAGCGATACGCCGGCCTGGCGGAAGGAGCCTGACCGTGCGACGCACCCGGCGCCCCCGGCGCCCCCTGCCAGTCCCGGAGCACGGGCCCGTCGGCCGCTGGCCCTCGCTCGACCCTGAGATCCACGGCGACCTCAACGACTTCGCCCGGGCCATCGGGGATCTGGCGGCTGGCGACCTCGAGCGCCTCATCGCGTTCTGGGAGACGGTCCCTGAGGATGCTCGCGAGAGCGCCCACACCCGGGCTCAGGAGGCCGCCCTGCGCACGGGCCGTCGGGATGTGATCCATGCGCTCCAAGAGGACATCATCGCGTGGGGAGCGCCGAGTCAGGCCGCCCGCGCGGGCAACATCGAGGCCTGGCTGCCGGTCGACACGCAACAATATGGCCGGCGAAGAGCGATGCCCGCCCTCCTCGACACCGCGCTGGCGCTCACGGTCCAGGACGAGCTCGACGACACGGACTTCGAGACGCTCTTCGGGCCGTGGCACGACGCGATGGGAGACCCGGGCGAGCCGGACGACGGCCAGGAGACCGAGCCGCCCGGCCCGCCGCCGCTCACCTGACGAGGGTGGCGCCGACTACCGATCGCGGGTACGGCGCTTCGCCTCACGAAGGCGGGTCATCGTCTCGTCGGCCGTCGGCGGCCGCGAGGTATCCGGGTCAAGGGCAGCACCACGTGGGGTGTCCGGCGCGCGCACGGGCGGGACGGGGGAGGCGGCCGGCGGGGCGAGGGGCGCGGCGCGCTCCGTGGGCGCGATCCCGGTCGCGGGTGAGCCGGATGTCTCGCGCTCGGCGACGGATGCGTCGCGCATCGCCGCGCGAGCGGCGGTGCCGGTCGTCCGCTTGCGCGCATCGATGAGGACCTCGACGTCGGCGGTGCGCGGTGCGGCACGACGCCGGCGGGCCGGCAGGCCACGGACCCAGGCGCGCGCCGAGACGAGCTCGCGGCGGCCCACCGAGACGCGCCGGAGGGCCACGTCGATCGGCCAGAGGAGCATGGCCAGGACGAGGAGGGCCGGCCACAGGTCCGTGAACGTGGATGTCGTGGCGAGGTCGTGCTTCCAGACGGCGACCGGGTCGTCGGCGACCGTGCCACCCGTCGCCGTCCGGATCGCGGCGAGGAGCGGCTCGTTCGGTCCCAGCGAGCGGTACTCCGCGGCCGTCGGAGCGACGAGCCCGACCGTGCGGCCGAGGGCCGACGAGCCCGGCTTCGTCTGGTTGAGCCGGATCGCGTAGGCGCCTGGACCGAGCTCGCCCAGCGTCGTCTCGTACACGCCCGGCGCGACCTGGGGCAGCGTGACCTGGAGAGGAGTGAGGTCCGGGGCGACGATCGTGGCAGTGGTCGAGTAGAAGTCGCGGGGCGAACCGTCGGCTGCCACGCTCTCGACGTGGAGGGTGGTCTTGCCGCCCTGGGTGTCGAAGCGCGCCTCGATGCCGCCGGTCTCCTCGCCCGGGAAGGTCCACGAGACGAGCTGGCTGAAGAAGCGCGAGAACCCGGGCCAACCGATCCAGTCCTTCGCCCAGTGACCGGTCGTGTCCGACGTCCACGCGACCGACCGCCCGAGCCCGTACTGCCACTGGGCGAGGAGCGGATCGTCGCGGGCCGTGACGAGCACGGTCTGGGCTGCCGACTTGGCCGTCGTCCCGTTGTAGCCGAGGAGCGTCGGGAACCCGGTCGTGATCCCGCGCAGGATCGGCGAGTCGCTCGTCTGGATGGGATGGAACGGTTCCTCGACGATCTGCTGGCCGGAGACCTGCTGGGTCTCCTTGAGGAAGATGTCGGGGATCGAAGCCGGGTTGGGCGCCGGGTAGTAGCGCCCGCCGCCGTCCTTCGCGAGCTGGGCGAGGACCGGTGCCGAGCCACCGCCCGCCCCGATCGTCGAGAGAGTGATCCCGTCGGCCTTCATCCGGGCGATGATCTGGCCGTACGCGCCGTTCGTGCTCCAGCCGTCCGTGAACAGGATGATGTGGCGCCGGGCAGCGGTGACGCCCTCGAGCGACTTCACCGCCTCGTCGAGTCCGGCGAAGATGTTCGTCTGGCCGTCCGGCTGGATGCCCGCGATCTGGCTCGCGATGTCGCCCTCGGTGCCGAGCGGCGCCGTATGGATCGCCCAGTGGGCCGACTCGTTGAACCCCACGACGCCGAGCTGGTCCCGGGCCGACATCGCCGACACCGCCCGCAGGATCGCCTCCTTGCCGATGTCGACCTTCTTCACCCCGGCGATCTGGCTGCCCGACCCCCGGTCGAACGTGTTGCAGTGGCAGGCGGCCATCGAGCCCGACTGGTCGATCACCACCACCAGCGCGATGTCGGGCTCCTTCTGCCGGTCGCGCACGCCCATGTCCACGGGCAGCGATTCCTCGAGTGGCGTCTTCGTGTACCCGCCCGCGCCGTAGCTGTCTGGACCACCGACCATGACGAGCCCGCGCCCGATGTCCCGGACGTACGTCTGGAGGGCGGCCATCTGGGTCGTCGTGAGCCGGCTCCGGGGCACGTCGACGAGGACGACGGAGTCGTAGTTGGCGAGGCCGGCGAGATCGCCCGGCAGCGCCTCCGGGAGGGCCGTGTCGACCTGCTGGTGCTCGATCCGGAGGGCATCGACGAGCTGGCTGCCGATGGCCGGGTCGCCGGCTACGACGAGGATGCGCGGCTCGCCCTTGACGATCGTGTCCGAATCCGCGCGGTTGTTCTGGCTGAACGTGTCCTGGCCCGCTTCGACGGCCACCCGGAAGATGTGGAAGCCGGCGTCCTTGGCCTTGACCTGGAACCTGACGCTCGTCTGCCCGACGGACAGGTTCAGCTGCTGCGTGGCCACGAGGCCGCCGTCGGCGAAGAGGCGGACGGCGGCGAGCTGGGCGACGGTCGAGGTGATCGTGGCGCTCACTTCGATGTCCTCACCGAGGTGCGCCGTCGAGGGGCTCGTGACGCGCTCCACGAGGACCTCGGCGGAGCCCCCGAGGCCGATGACGTGGGTCTGGACCTGGATCCCCTGGGCGGCGGCGAGGGCGGCTTCCGCCTGCCCCGCGCCGGTCGTGTCGTTGCCGTCGGACAGGAGGACGATCCGCTTCTGCGCGTCGTCCGGGAAGAGTGCCGCCGCCAGGCGCAGGGCCCCGCCGATGTCGGTGGCGCCCTGGACCGGCACGGACGAGATCGCGTCGAGCTCGCGGACCTCCGCGGGCAGTCGCTCGACGAGGGCGTCCTTGCCGAACGCCACCACGCCGGCCATGTCGTCATGCGGCATCGCGACGAGGGAGTCGCGCACGTAGGAGAGCGCCTCCGTCCGACCCGTCTGGCCGACCGAATCGGACAGGTCCACGACGAAGACGGTCGCCAGGCGGTCCACCGGGAGGACGACCTGGAACCCGGCGAGGGCGAACGTGAGTGCAGCGAGCAGGAGCGCCCGGACGACCAGCGATGCCCGCCGTCGGAACGTCCCGATCCGCCGTCGCGAGCCGACGTGGAGGAGCAGCGTCAGGGCCAGCAGGACCGGCAGCAGGATCAGGACGAGCGGATCGTTGAACGCGATGCCCACGGCTCAGCGCTCCGGCCGGGCGGGTCGTCCGGACCCGGTGCGGCTCGGGCCGGTGACGCGGTCGCGCCCGAAGCGCGCCACCAGCGCCCGCCGCCCGCGGCTGAGGCTGTCGCGCTCGTAGATCGCCCATTCGACGCACAGGAGCACGAGCACGATCACCAGGATCGGCACCCACAGCTCGTCCCGTGCCGCCGGTCGCGCGGCCACCGGGTCGGACGCGCCCGACGTGGCGGGGCTCCCGTTCGGGGCCGGGCTGCCGTTCGGACCGCTTCCGGCGGCGGTCCCGAGGGCCTCCAGGCCGGCCCCGGACCCGGGCGTGATCGTCGATTCGTCGATGTCGAACAGGTCGACCGCGAAACGGGTGATCGCCGCGGCGGCCAGTGGCGGCGATCCGCCGGCACCTGCCGACCCCGATGCCGTGGCTGCTTGTGACCGCGAGGGAATCGGCGTCGCGGCCGCGCTTGCCGGAGCGCCGCCCGAGCCGCTCGGCCCGGGCGAGGAGTCCGTCGTCCCGAGTGCGGTGACCGTGTAGACGCCGAGCTGCTGGGTCGAGGCGAACGTCACCGTCTGGGCGTCGGCGGTGCCGGCCGGAAGGTCGAGGGCCGATCCGTCCGGGCGGACCACGTGGACGCCGCTCGCGCCGGACGGGATCGCCAGCTGCACGGCCGTGCCGGGCTCGACGGCCCCGGCGGGTCCGGACGAGCCGCCCATGAGCTCGCCGGCGAGGTTGGACAGGAGGATCGGGAACGCGACCTGGAGGGGCAGGTCCGAGTGGCGCGGGTCGAACGCCAGGACGGCCGTGGGGATGCCGGCCCGCGCACCGCTGTACAGGAGCGGTGCCTTGGCCGGCCCGGGGATCACCGTCCGGGCCCAATCGGGGAGGGTGAGCTGGACGGCGTCGGCGACATGCACCGTCGCGAGGTCGACGTAACGCAGGATCGGCTCGTCGGGGTCGAGCGTCCCGATGCCCGGTCGGCTGAGCGTGCCGGTCACCGTCCCGAGCGCCGACGTCTTCGGCGGGGCGATCGCCAGGGTCGGGCGGGCCGGCAGCTCGTCCGGCAAGTTGCCCTCGAAGATGATCAGGTCGAAGAGCTCCGGGTGGGTCGACGGCCCGAACTGCGCGGGCGTCACGCCGTAGAGCTCCGTCCCGGGCAGGTGGGTCAGCGCCGACTCCAGGTACGGGTCGCCGGCCCCCACGAGGAGGACCCGCCGGAGCTGGTCCGGCGGCACGACGGCCCACGCCCGGTCGTCCACGGTGAGCTGGTCGGCCGCGGCGCCGTTCTCATCGGTCAGGCGGACCTCGACGACCGCCACGTCGCGAGGCAGGTCGTCGATGCTCACGTCGGCCCGGGCGACCGGATCGATGTACACGTCGCGCGCCTCGAGGAGGCGGCCATCGCCGTACAGCTCGATCCGCCGCTTGGCGTTCTCCACGTCGAGGTTGGCGACGCTCACGAACACCGAGCGGGTCACCGATGACGGCGCCGTCCGGACCGCGAGCGCGACGATCGCCTGGTTGTGGCGCTGGCGGCCCACCGTGATCGTACGCACCGGCGCGTCGACCCGGACGGTCGGCTGCGGCGAGATCGCGCCGTCGGTGACGACCAGCACCTCCGCGTCGCCGGCCCGTGCCGCGAGCGCGGAGGCGAGCCGGAGCGCGTCGGCCATGTCACCCGGCGCTGCCTCCGGGACGATGCTCTCGATCGCCGCCCGGACGTGGCTGAGGTCGCTCGTCGAGTTCGTGACGACCCGCGCCGTGCGCCCGGCGGCGATGACGCTCACGTGACCGCCGGCCGGCAGGTCCCGCAGTGCGTCGATGGCCCGGGCGCGCGCCTCGGCCATCCGGTCGGGCACGACATCGCTGGCGCCCATGCTCGCCGAGGCGTCCATGACGACGACGAGATCGCGCGCGAGGCCGGCCGGATGCTCCAGGAATGGCCGCGCGGCGAGGAGGGCGAGGATCGCCACGAGCAGCAGCTGGAGCAGCAGCAGCAGGCTCCGCCGGAGGCGCTGCCACGGCGCGTTGGCCTCGACGTCGGTGACGAGCCGTTGCCAGAGCAGGGTCGACGGCACGACCCGCTCGTCGCGTCGCAGCTTGAGCAGGTAGAAGGCGACGACGAGCGGGACGAACGCGAGGCCGGCCAGGGCGATGGGGGCCAGGAACGGCATCGTCGCTCAGCCGACCACGCGGCGGCGGCGGAGCTCGGCGAAGATGACGTCGTTGAGCGGCACGTCCGAGGTGAGCGGCACGTACGCCGCCGCGCGGCGCGCCGCCAGGTCGGCCAGGCTCGCCTGCCAGGTCGCGAGGCGGGCTCGATACGCGTCGACCGTGGCCAGGTCGAGGGTCACGTCCACCCGCTCGCCGCTCTCGGCGTCGACCAGCCGGAGGTCGCCCTCGATCGGCGGGTCGATCTCGTCCCGGCCCAGGATGTGCAGGAGCACGAGCTCCGAACCCGTGGCCGCCAGGTCGCGGATGACGGTCTCCGCCCCCGGGTCGAGGAGGTCGCTCAGGAGCACGATCAGGCCGCGCCCGCGGAGCTGGGCCGCGGCGTGGCGGGCGGCCGCGACGAGGTCGGTGGGTCCCTCCGCCACGGCGATGCCGCTGAGCGCGGTGAGCAGGCGGAAGACGCGTCCGGATCCGCGCAGCGCGACCTGCCGGCGAGCGGCCCGCCCGCCGAGCGCCGACACGGCGACCCGGTCCTCGGACGCGAGGCCGACATACCCGAGCGCGGCGGCCGCCCGCTTCGCGAAGCGCAGCTTTTCCGGGTGCCCGCCGGCCATCGAGGCGCTCGCGTCCACGAGGAGCGTGACGGTCAGGTCCTCCTCCTCGATGAAGAGCTTCACGAAGAGGCGCTCGAGTCGGGCGTACACGTTCCAGTCGAGCTGCCGGAGGTCGTCGCCCAGGGTGTAGTCGCGGTAGTCGGCGAACTCCACGGATTGGCCACGCTTGACGCTCCGTCGGCCGCCCTTGAGGCCGCCTCGGACGGGCGCCCGGACGAGCAGCAGCAGCCGCTCGAGCTGGCGCAGGAACGCCTCGTCGAAGACGGTCGGGTCGAGCTCCGCCGGCAGGAATACCGCGCGCGCCTCGCGCTCGGCGACGGCGGCGGCTCGGTCGTCGCTCATGAGATGGGCCCCGGCCCGGCTATTCGACGCTGGTCGGCTGGACGGCGTCGAGGATCGTGCGGACGACCGCCTCGGGCGTGATCCCTTCCGCCTCGCCCTCGAAGTTGAGGATGAGCCGGTGACGCAGGGCCGGCAGCGCGGCCTCGCGGATGTCGTCGACGGACACGTTCGATCGCCCGTCGAGCAGGGCGAAGATCTTGCCGGCCGTCACGAGGGCCTGGGCGCCGCGGGGCGATCCGCCGTAGCGGACGTACTCCCGGACGAGCTGCGGAGCGCGGGGCTGGTCGGGGTGGGTGGCCGCCAGGACGCTCACTGCGAACGCCGTCACGTGCGGCGCGATCGGCACGCTCCGGGCCAGCCGCTGCATCTCCACGATCTCCGCGGCGGTCGTGACCTGGCGCGCGGTCTGCGACTCCGAGCCCGTCGTCCGGTCGACGATCGAGATGAGGTCGGCCTCCGAGGGGAACGGGACGAGCACCTTGAAGATGAACCGGTCGAGCTGGGCCTCAGGGAGTGGGTAGGTCCCTTCCATCTCGAGGGGGTTCTGGGTCGCCAGGACGAAGAACGGGGCATCGAGCGGATAGCGGTTGCGGGCCACCGTCACCTGGTGCTCCTGCATCGCCTCGAGCAGGCTCGATTGGGTCTT
>DASVIK010000118.1:0-1887 GCA_036382135.1 Candidatus Limnocylindrales bacterium
AGACGCGTGCGGCCGGCGCGCGCGAGCGTGTCCCGACGGTCAGGCCCAGCCACACGCCCAGGACCGCCGACAGGGCCTGCGCAATGACCTCGAGCTGATCCGGGATGCCCATCCCGCGCCTCCAGGCCGGACCGTCACACCCACGTGCACGATCGGCCGCCACGCGACGCGGCGAAACGGAGCGATCCCGGAAGTACGGTTCCGTGGGCGGCCGCGCGGCGACGGCGATCGTCGTCCGTGACGGTACGCCCTTTCGAACGCAAGGGGTGGCCGTTTCGAGCATCGCAGGTCGCGGACCCGGAGGTCCGCCCGGGGGGCGGATCGGCAGTCGGCGGGCATGATGGACGACCTGGTCGCGGGGTGAGCCGCGACCAGGTCGTCAGGTTCGATCAGCGCGAGGCCGCCGTTCGGGCGGTCAGGTCTTCCTGGTGCGAGACCCGCCCAGGCCCCGCGCCGATGGGTTCGACTCAGAGCCCGAGCGTGTCGGCGAACGCGCGCGCCATCGCCCCGTAGCCGTCATGGTTCGCGTGGTTGTTCGGCCCCAGCGGAGGGGCCGCGCAGACCCAGGTCCAGGTGCAGATCCGGGCCACGTTGAGAGGGACCGTGCCTGCGCCGGGCAGGTCGACGAGTGTCGTGAAGTCGGTCGACGAGAACGCGCCCTCAACGTCGGCAACGTCGGCGCCGGCAGCCTGGAAGACTCCGCGGAGCATCGCGTCGATCGGCCCCATGAGCGCGGTCTCCGTGTACTCGGCGAATGCGCGGCCCTCGGCGCCGATGAGCCATGCCGCCAGGAATGGGTTGTAGAGGGTCGCGCCCACGATCGGTACGCCCGGCCCGGCCGCCTCGCGGAGGGCCGCGAGGATCGCCGGGAGGTTTGCCACGATGCTCGCCACCCCAGCCGGGATGCACCGCTCCTCGTTGCAGGGGAAGTCGTTGGCGCCGAGGTCGATGGTGACGAATGCCACGTGATTCCCGTGGGCGTGCAGGAACGAGACGGCCTCGTCCAGCTGCGAGCCATGGGGATAGGAGCAGATGCCCCCCTCGATCATGGTTGTCGTTGTCTCGCCCGGGCAGCCGAGCTTGACGAGCGACAGCTTCGGCAACCGCTCGCGGCCGATCGCGAGGAGCTGCTCGGAATAGCCGTCCGACGTTCGGTAGAGGTTGCTCGGATCCCCGATGGGCTGGACACTCGCAGCCTGCGAGTCGCCGACCGAGACGTAGTAGATCTTCGCGTGATCGGCGCTCGCATCCGACGACGCGGCCGCGTTCCCGACCGTGCCGAGGACCAGCACGAGGGCGGCGATTGGTGCAAGGGCACGTCGCATGGCTGTTCTCCCGCTTGCCCGGCCGGCGCTCCTCGATGGGGCGTCGCATCCGGATTGCGGGCCCGTGTGACGCCCGGACCGCGGGAATGTTGCTGTGGCGTGGCGGGGTCCCCGTGAACGGCCGGACGAGCGCAACGAACCGCGTGCCCGCGCGTCTCACCAGCAACCCGCGAACGCGAGCGGTGACCTGACCCCGGGGGCTGGGAGGGCGAACATGGACGAGACGGCGACGATCGCGACGGGCGCCGCGCCCGACGGCGAGGATGGCTCGAGGCCAACGACCCTGCTGCCCGCCTCGCACCTGCTGCGGATCTCGGCCTACTGGCTCGGCCTGACAGCGATCGACTCGGCGGTCAACATCGTGGTCCAGAACCGGATCAACTTCGACCGTACGCTGATGCCGGACGAGCTGATGATCGGGACGACCACCGCCCTGGTGGGGCTGGCCGGCGCCATCCTCTCGATCCTCATCCAGCCGACCGTCGGCTACATCAGCGACTTCGCGGTTACGCGCTGGGGGCGGCGCAAGCCGTTCATCGTCGTCGGGTCCCTGCTGGACGTC
>DASVIK010000119.1:0-7624 GCA_036382135.1 Candidatus Limnocylindrales bacterium
CGACCGGCTGTCCGAGGCGCGCCTCGGCGGCGACGCCGTGGGGACCACGCATCGGGGGATCGGGCCGGCCTATGCGGATCGGGCGTCGCGGATCGGCCTGCGCATGGAGGACCTCCTCGACGAGGCGGTCCTGCGCCAGAAGCTCGGCCGCCTCCTGCCGGAGAAGAACCTGCTGCTCGGCACCGCCGCCGAGGCCCTCCGCTTCGAGGTCGACCCGCTGGTCGAGCAGGCCGTCGCGTGGGGCCGTCGCCTGGAGCCCCACCTCGCCGATACGACGTGGCTCGTCCAGGACGCGCTCCGCCGCCGTGAGCACGTGCTGCTCGAGGGCGCCCAGGGCACCCTGCTCGACATCGATCACGGGAGCTACCCGTTCGTGACGTCGTCGAACCCGATCGCGGGTGGCGCCTGCACGGGCGGCGGGATCGGGCCGCTCCAGGTCGACGAGGTCATCGGGGTCATGAAGGCCTATGCCACCCGGGTGGGGTCGGGCCCCTTCCCGACCGAGCTCCGCGACGCCACGGGCCAGGGCATCGCCGCGCGCGGTCACGAGGTCGGGACGACGACCGGCCGCCCCCGCCGGGTCGGCTGGTTCGACGCCGTGCCGCTGCGCTACGCGGTGGCGGTCAACAGCGTGAGCGCGATCATGCTCAACAAGCTCGACATCCTGGCCGGCCTCGACGAGATCATGCTGTGCGTGGCGTACGAGATCGACGGCCAGCGGGTCGAGACCTGGCCGACCTCCGCCGACGTCCTCGCCCGGGCGACCCCGATCTACGAGGTCTTCCCGGGCTGGAGCGAGGCGATCCACGGCGTCCGGGCGCTGGCCGACCTGCCCGAGAACGCGCGCCGCTACGTCTCCGCCCTGGAGGACCACGCCGGGGTCCCGATCGTCCTCGTGTCGGTCGGCCCGGAGCGGACCCAGACGATCGAGCGGGCCTGGCGGCCGATGCGCCGCTCGCCTGCCCTCACCGGCGCCGGCCGCGCGACCGGGGTCGCCGGATGAGCCAGGCCCTCATGCCCACCCGGATCCTTCTCGTCGGAGGCGGTGGCCGGGAGCATGCGCTCGCCTGGAAGCTGTCCGGCGAGCCGGGGGTCAACCTGGTGGTCGTGGCACCCGGCTCCGACGCCATCGCGGAGCTGCCACGGGTCCTGCGGGTGCCGCTGCCCGTCGTGGACGGAGCCACGGTGGTGGACCTCGCCCGGCGGCACGCCGTCGAGCTTGCCGTGATCGGGCCGGAACAGCCGCTCGCCGACGGGGTCGCCGACGCGCTGCGCGCCGCCGGGGTCCCGACGTTCGGCCCGTCCGCGGCGGCGGCCCGGATCGAGACGTCGAAGGCGTTCTGTCACGAGGTCGCCGCGGCGGCCGGCGTGCGCATGGCCCGGGCCCGGGTCTGTCGTTCGCCCGCCGACGCGATGGCCGCCATACGGGAGCTGGCCGACGCCGGGTCGGGCTTCGTCATCAAGGACGACGGGCTCGCCGCCGGCAAGGGCGTGAGCGTCCACGACCCGGCCGACGCGGCAGCCGTCGCGGACGAGATCGGCAGCCTCTTCGACTCGCGCGGCGCTCCCCAGACGGTCCTGGTCGAGGAGCGCCTCGCCGGGCCGGAGGCGAGCGTCATCGCGATCGCGGACGGACGCGACCTCATCGCCCTGCCGGCGGCCCGCGACCACAAGCGGCTCCTCGACGGCGAGGTCGGGCCGAACACCGGCGGGATGGGCGCGTACTCGCCGCTCCCCGACCTTCCGGACTACCTCGTCCGGGCGATCCTCGAGTCCGTCCACCGGCCGATCCTCGCCGAGCTTGCCCGCCGGGGAACGCCGTTCATCGGCGCCCTGTACGCGGGCCTCATGCTGACCAGCGACGGTCCGGCCCTGCTCGAATGCAACGCCCGGTTCGGCGATCCCGAGACCCAGGTGGTGCTGCCGCGGATCGCCCTCTCCCTCGGGCCGCTGCTGCTCGCCGCCGCCCGTGGCGAGCTCGGCCCGTCGGTCCGACGGGTCGGCCTCGAGGTGCCGGTGACGCCCGACGCCGCCGTGGGCATCGTGCTCGCCGGACGGGACTATCCGGCGGCGGCGGTCCGCGGTGACCGGATTCACGGCCTGGCGGATGCCGCCGCGCAGGGCGCGCTCATCTTCCATGCCGGGACCCGCGGGCACGAGGACGGGGGCTTCGAGACGAACGGCGGCCGGATCCTCACCGTCGTCGGTCGCGGGCCGAGCCTGGCCGACGCCCGGACCGCCGCCGAGCGCGCCGCCGACGCAGTCTCCTTCCAGGGCGCCCAGCGCCGCCACGACATCGCCGCGGGCGGCGTGCCGGTGGGTGCCGCCTCGTGATCCCGCGCTACACGCTGCCCGAGATGGGCGCGGTCTGGGCCGACGAGGCTCGCTTCGCGGCGATGCTGCGGGTCGAGATCGAGGTCGCCCGGGCCCAGGTCGCCCGCGGCCTCGTCCCGCCCGAGGCCCTCGCGGCGATCGAGGCGCGGGCCGTCGTGCACGTCGATCGCATCGCCGAGATCGAACGCACGACCGACCACGACGTCATCGCGTTCGTGAGCCAGGTCGCCGAGGCGGTCGGCCCCGAGGGACGCTTCCTGCACCTCGGGCTGACGAGCAGCGACGTCGTCGACACCGGGCTCGCGCTCCAGTTGCGCGCCGCCGGCGAGCGGCTCCTCCGTGGCAGCGACGGGCTCGTCGCCGCGCTCGTGCGGCGCGCCCGGGCCGAGGCCGACACGATCATGATGGGCCGCACCCACAGCGTTCACGCGGAGCCCACGACCCTCGGTGTCAAGCTCGCCGGCTGGGCGTTCGAGATGGACCGGGACCGACGCCGGCTGGCGGCCGCGATCGACGAGATCGGGACCGGCAAGATCTCGGGGCCGGTCGGCACGTACAGTCAGCTCGAACCGGACATCGAGGCGGAGGTGCTCGGAGCGCTCGGCCTGCACGTCGACCCGGTGAGCACCCAGATCGTCCAGCGCGATCGGCACGCGGCCCTCCTCGCCGCCATCGCCGTCACCGGCGGCTCGCTGGAACGCTTCGCGACCGAGATCCGGAACCTCCAGCACACGGAGATCGGCGAGCTCCTGGAGCCCTTCCGGGCCGGCCAGAAGGGGAGCTCGGCGATGCCCCACAAGCGCAACCCGATCCTGTGCGAGCGGATCGCGGGCCTCGCCCGCCTCCTGCGCGGGTACGCCCAGACGGGCTTCGAGGACCAGCCGCTGTGGCACGAGCGCGACATCAGCCACTCGTCGGCCGAGCGGGTCATCCTGCCCGACGCCACGATCCTGCTCGACTACATGCTCGTGAAGTTCACCGGCGTCATCGACGGCCTCGTCGTCCGGGGCGAGCGGATGCTCGAGAACATCGAGCGCGGGCTCGGCCTCCACGCGAGCAGCCGGGTCCTCATCGCGCTCGTCGATCCGGGCCGGCTCAGCCGGGAAGAGGCGTATGCCGTCGTCCAGCGGGCGGCGCTGCGGGCCGCCGACGAGCGCCGGCCGCTGCGCGAGCTGCTGGCCGCCGATCCGACCGTCGCGGAGCGCCTCTCGCCCACGGCCCTCGAGGCCTGCTTCGACGACGCCGTGGCCCTCCGTCACGTGCCGGCGATCATCGCCCGACTCGATGCCCTGGAGGCCCCCAGTCGTGTCGCTCGCTAGCCGCTACGTCCGCTCGGGAAAGGTGCGCGACCTCTACCGCCTCGGCGACGGGCAGCTCCTCCTCGTCGCCTCGGACCGCCTGTCGGCGTTCGATGTCGTCCTGCCGACGGAGATCCCAGACAAGGGCCGCGTCCTGACGGGCCTGTCCCGCTTCTGGTTCGCCGAGACCGGCCGGATCGTCCCGAACCACCTCGTCGCGACCGACCCGCTCGCCCTGCCGGGGGACCTCCGGCATGCCGTGGTGGAGCCGTCCGACTCGGCCCGCGACGACGACCGCACCGCTGCCGAAGAGCTCCGCGGCCGGATGATGCTGTGCCGCGAGCTCGAGATCCTGCCGATCGAGGTCGTCGTGCGCGGCTACCTCTCGGGGAGTGGCTGGAAGGCGTACCAGGCATCCGGCGAGATCTGTGGGGTCCACCTGCCGTCCGGGCTGCGCGAGAGCGACCGGCTGCCGGAGCCGATCCTCACCCCGTCGACGAAGGCCGAGATCGGGACGCACGACGAGAACATCACGTTCGATGAGATGACCGCCATCCTCGGCGGGGACCGGGCGGCCCACGAGCTCGCGGGGCGGATCCGCGACCTTGCCATACGGCTGTACGGCTACGGCGCGGCGGTCGCGGAGCGGGCGGGCATCATCCTTGCCGACACGAAGTTCGAGTTCGGCCGCGACCCGCACACGCGCGAACTCGTGCTTGCCGACGAGGTGCTCACCCCGGATTCGTCGCGGTTCTGGGACGCCGCGGCCTGGGAGCCCGGCCGCGCCCAGGCCTCGTTCGACAAGCAGTTCGTCCGCGACTGGCTCGTGGCCCAGGCGTGGGACAAGCGGCCGCCCGGGCCGGAGCTGCCGGCCGATGTCGTCGTCGGGACCCGGGAGCGCTACGTCGCCGCGTTCGAACGCATCACCGGGGCGAGCTTCGCCCGGTACCTCGCGGAGGATGTCATCGCCCGATGAGTGAGCCATTCCGCTTCCAGTTCGCCGTCAACGTCCTGCCCAAGCCGGGCATCCTCGACCCCCAGGGCCGGGCCGTCGAGGGCAGCCTCGGCCACCTCGGCGTCAGCGGCGTGTCGGCCGTCCGGGTGGGCCGGCGGGTCGAGCTCACCGTGGAGGCCGGCGACGAGACGGCCGCCCGGGCGACCGTGGAGCGCCTGGCCGGCGAGCTGCTGGCGAACCCGCTCATCGAGTCCTACGCGATCGAGCTGCTCGGCGCCATCGCACCGGTCGCCGTGAGCGGGCCCGCGCGATGACCGTCCGCGTCGGCGTCGTCGTCTTCCCGGGCAGCAACTGCGATACCGACACGCTCCGCGGCCTCGAGCTTGCCGGCGCCGAATCGGTGCCCCTGTGGCACGAGGTCGCCGACCTCGGCGGGGTCGCCGCCGTCGTCCTGCCCGGAGGCTTCGCGTACGGCGATTACCTGCGGGCCGGGGTCATCGCCCGCTTCAGCCCGGTGATGCGCAGCGTGGCCGCCTTCGCGGCCGACGGCGGGCTCGTGCTCGGCATCTGCAACGGGTTCCAGGTGCTCGCCGAGGCGGGCCTCGTGCCTGGCGCCTTGCTCCGCAACCGCGGCCTGCGCTTCCTGGGCCGGGATGTGCATGTCGTGCCGGAGCGGCTCGATACGCCGTTCACCCGGGCCCTGCCCGACCGCCGGCCCCTGCGCCTGCCGATCGCCCACGGCGAGGGCTGTTACTACGCCGATGACGCGACGCTCGACGCGCTCGAGGCGGACGGCCAGGTCATCTTCCGGTACGTCCAGGCCGATGGCCGCCCGGCGCGGGCCAACGATGCCGAGGCGAATCCCAACGGGTCGCTGCGGGCCATCGCCGGCGTGGTCGCCCGGGGCGGAAACGTGGCCGGCCTGATGCCTCACCCCGAACGAGCCGTCGAGGGGATCCTCGGCTCGGACGACGGCCTGGCGATCCTGCGCTCGCTCGTCGACTCGGCCGCGGAGCGCAGCTCCGGGTCCGTGCCCGTCGTGGTCGGCGCCCGGTGACGGTCGAGCCGATGGCGCCGATCGAAGGGGTTCCCGCCACGCCGCCCCCGGCCCCCGAGGTGCCCCTCCACCGCGCGCTCGGGATCGCCGACGACGAGCTCGCGGCGATCCGGGTCAAGCTCGGTCGCGATCCGAATGACCTCGAGCTCGCGATGTTCAGCGTCATGTGGAGTGAGCACTGCAGCTACAAGAGCTCGCGGCCCCTCCTGCGGACCCTGCCGACCCGGGGCGAGGGCGTCGTGGCCGGCCCCGGCGAGAACGCCGGCGTCATCGACATCGGCGACGGCCTCGGCGTCGCGTTCAAGATCGAGTCGCACAACCATCCCTCCGCGGTCGAGCCGTACCAGGGCGCGGCGACCGGCGTGGGCGGCATCCTCCGGGACATCTTCACGATGGGCGCCCGGCCGATCGCCGTCCTCGACGCCCTGCGCTTCGGCGATCCGGCCGATGCGCGGACGCGCCATCTCGTGGACGGCGTCGTCCGCGGTGTCGGCGGCTACGGCAACTGCGTCGGTGTCCCGACGGTCGGCGGCGAGCTCGTCTTCGATCCCTCCTATGCCGGCAATCCGCTCGTCAACGTCATGGCCATCGGCCTGCTGCCGCTCGAGCGGCTCACCCTCGCGAGCGCGCCCGGCCCGGGCAACCTCGTCGTTCTCTTCGGCTCGACGACCGGGCGCGACGGGATCGGCGGTGCGTCGGTCCTCGCGTCGGCGACGTTCACCCACGACGACCCCTCGAAGCGGCCCTCCGTGCAGGTCGGCGACCCGTTCGCCGAGAAGCTGCTCATCGAGGCGAGCCTCGAGCTCATCGAGGGCGGCCTCGTCGAAGGCCTCCAGGACCTGGGCGCCGGCGGGATCACGTGCGCGACGTCCGAGCTCGCCGACCGAGGCCGTACCGGCATGCTCGTCGACCTGGACGCGATCCCGCGCCGGGAGCCCGGGATGGCCCCGTTCGAGGTCATGATCAGCGAGTCGCAGGAGCGCATGTGCGCGGTCGTCCGGCCCGAGAGGCTCGCGGCCGTCGAGGCGGTCTGTGGCCGCTGGGGCCTGCCTGCGGCCGTCATCGGCCGGGTGACCGACGACGGTGACATCGCGATCGTGACCGGTGGCCTCACGGACCGCGGACGGCCCGGCCCCGCCGGCCGCGAGATCGCCCGGATCCCGGCCGCGGCTCTGACCTCCGATGCGATCGTCCACGATCGGCTGGCCACGCCGCCGGCGCGCCGCCGCGAGGCCCCGGCACCCGGCCCGGCCGAGCCGGGCCCGTCCAACGGCGAGGGCCTGCCGGAGCGCGGCATGGACCCGGGCGCGGTGCTCCTCGCCCTCGTGGGCGGCCCGAATCTCGCGTCGCGGCGCTGGGTCACGGACCAATACGACTCCACGGTCCAGACGAACACCGTCGTGGGGCCCGGCCATGGGGCGGCCGTCCTCCGGGTGAAGGGCACGACGAAAGCGCTCGTCGCTTCGACCGACGCGAACCACGCGGTCGGCGCCATCGACCCGTGGCTGGGAGCGGCGCTGAGCGTCGCGGAGGCGACCCGCAACGTGGCGATCACCGGGGCGCGGCCGCTCGGCGTGACGAACTGCCTGAACTACGGGGATCCCACCCGGCCCGAGGCGTTCTGGCAGCTCAGCGAGGCCGTCCGCGGGCTCGGCGACGCGTGCCGTGCCCTGGGCCTGCCGGTCACGGGCGGCAACGTGTCCCTCTACAACGAATCCCCGGCCGGGGCGATCGCGCCGACCCCCGAGATCGGGGTCGTCGGGCTGCTCGAGGACGTCGGGCTGCTCGTCGGACCGGCGTTCGCGGACGTCGGCGATGCGGTCGTGCTGGTGGGGGAGTGCACCCCCGGGCTGGCCGGATCCGCCTATGCCGACCTTGCCGGCGTCGCCTCGGAGGACGGTCCGCCGGCCCTCGACCTCGATCGCGAGCTGGCAGTCCAGCGCTTCATCCGCGAGGCGATCGCCCGCGGGCTCGTGGAGT
>DASVIK010000120.1:0-8845 GCA_036382135.1 Candidatus Limnocylindrales bacterium
AACGCCATGATCGCGTTGGTCAGCGTGTCGTTGACCAGGTAATAGGCGAGGCACGCGACGACGACCATGACGACGAGGGACAGATGCTCCCTGTTCGCGACGAGCACCCGCGGGTCGCCGATCAGGCTCACGGCGAAGCAGGCCAGCGAGACGGTCAGCACGTAGCTGGCGGTATTGAAGGCGATCCGCGCGAGCGGCCGGCGGTGGACAAGCTCCTCGACGAGGATGGCCGATCCGACGGACAGGGCCGCGAACGGCGGCGGGACGAGCAGGACCGTCGCGACGTGACTCATCGTCGCGACCGAGACGACGCCGCCACGGGGCAATTCCACGGCGAAGAACTCGAGGACGACCGAGATCGCGGTGAGCACGACGAACGCCCAGATCCAGGACGACTCGGAGGCGACCCAGGCGGGCTGGGGCAGAAAGAGGCTGGCGATCGCCGCCGACACGAGGGCGACGACCAGCCTCGAGACGTCGAGCCGGATCCGTGCCCGCAGCGCACCGGCGACGGCGTCGAGCAGCCGTGCCGTCGATGGTGTCATGGGCGGAGAAGCGTCCGCGTAGTGCGCAAGCAGGCGACCTCGAGGTTCCGTGTGCGGGGCGGATACCGGATCAGCCTCCGCCCACGGGACGGTGTTGACGATTGGACCCGTTCGGTGGCCTGTCGCGCTCCCCTACGGAAGTCCCACCGGGAGGTATCCGGGCGTGCCTCCCGCCAGCGCACGAGACCGCCGCCGACGGGTCAGCCCGCGCGGTCGCCCGAGGAACGGCGCGAGCCCTGGCGCGCCGGAGCGACCCGCGGACCGCCTCCCGGCCCGCGTCGGCGGCGGTCCTCACGGCCGGCCGGAGGCTCGGCCGTTCGTGCGTGGATGGCGACGATCTCCGGTTCGTCGGCGGCCGGCTGGCTGTCGAGGAGCGCGTCCAGCGCCTCGGCGTCCAGCGGGCGGGCGAACAGGTACCCCTGGCCGAGCTTGCAGCCCAGGCCGGCGAGCGGGCCGACCTGGTCCTCCCGCTCGATACCCTCGGCGACGACGTCGAGGCCGAGGGCATGTCCGAGCTCGATGATCGCCCGGACGAGGACCGGGCCCTCACGCCCGGCGCCGAAGCCGTCGACGAAGCTCCGGTCGATCTTGAGGGTATCGACGGGGAACCGATCGAGGTACGACAGCGACGAGTAGCCGGTCCCGAAGTCGTCGATCGCCAGGCGGATCCCGTGGGCTCGCAGCTGGGCGAGCTTGTCGATCGTGGAGGCGGTGTGCTGCATGAGCACGCTCTCGGTGATCTCGAGGATGAGCGATCGGGGATCGATGCCCGAGCTCCGGATCGCGGCCAGGACCTCCGGGACGAGCCCGGGATGCTGGAACTGGCGGGCGGAGAGGTTGACGCTGATCGCGAAGGTCGGGTCGTCCAGCCGGACCTGCCACAGCCGGCCCTGCCGGCACGCCTCGTCCACGACCCACCGGCCGATCGGCACGATCTGGCCGGTCTCCTCGGCCAGGGAGATGAAGTCGCCCGGCATGAGCATCCGGCGGCCGGCCGGGTGCCAGCGCACGAGCGCCTCGACGCCCACGATCGCGCGTGTCGCCAGCTCGACGATGGGCTGGTACTGGAGGCGCAGCTCCCCGCGCTCGACCGCGCCGACGATGAGGCCCTCGAGCTCGGTCCGCTCGGCGATCCCCTCGCGCATGTGCGACTGGAAGAGCTCGTGGCGGCCCTTGCCGGCGCTCTTGGCGCGGTACATCGCGAAGTCCGCATTCCGCAGGAGGTCCTCGGCCCGGCCCTCACCCGCGGTCGAGACGGCGATGCCGACGCTGGCGCCGATGAGCGAATCCGTGTCCCCGATCCGGATCGGCGCCCGGACCGTGTCGATGAGCCGGTCGGCGACGAACTGGGCATCCTCGAGCCCGGCCAGGTCCTCGATCAGGACGGCGAACTCGTCGCCGCCGAGGCGGGCGGCGGTATCGCCCGGTCGCAGGACTTCGACGATCCGACTCGACACCTCGCGGAGCATCTCGTCACCGCCCGCATGGCCGAACCGGTCGTTCACGGTCTTGAAGTCGTCGAGGTCGAGGAACAGGACCGCGATCGACGCGCCCGTGCGCGCGCTCAGGGCCAACGCGTGCTCGACCCGGTCTCCGAACAGCCCGCGGTTGGCCAGCCCGGTCAAGTTGTCGTGGAACGCCTGGTGGCGCAGCTCCTCGACGAGGCGGGCGTTGTCGAGGGCCATCGCGGCCTCGTCGGCGAGGGTCCGGGCGAGGCGCAGCCGGCGCTCGTCGAAGGGCAGCGCGCCGGTCGCGTAGAGCTCGATCGTGCCGATCGCCTGGCCGCGCGCGATGAGCGGCATCATGACCATCGAACCCATCTCGATCGAGCGCAGGTAGGCCACCTCGGCGGGGTCGCAGGTGTCGTCGTCCACCCGCACCATGAGCTCGCTCTGCTCCTGGAGGAGCCGCCGGGTCGCCGGGTAGGCGGCCAGCGGATAGGCCTCATCGACGGCCGCACGACGCTCGCGCGGGTAGTAGCCATAGGTGAGGACCCGGTCGTTGGCCTGATCCCAGTAGCAGATGCCGCACTCGGCCGCATCCGTGGCGAGGGCCAGGTGCTGGGCCATGAGGTCGCCGATCCGGAGCGGATCCATCGTCCGGGCGAGGTCGCTTGAGAGGTCGGCGAGGCTGCCGAGCTCGCGCGCTGTGCCCTTGAGCCGCGTGCTGAACTGCCACAGCAGGAAGAGGGCCAGGCCGAACGCGAGGGCCATCGACAGGACGCGCAGCGTGGCGCTCACCCCGGTCGGCAGCACGAAGACCGCCGGCATGACCTCGCCCATGAGCGCGACGAAGACACCCACGATCCAGGTAAAGACGATGAATCGCCGGATCTGGACGCCGTCGAGATACGGCAGGACGGCGATGATCGGCAGGATCGTCGCGACCGTCAGCTCTGGCACGAAGGTCGGCTGGAGGATCGCGTTGGCGACGATGATGAGGATCATCCCCATCGCCAGCCGCGTCACGAACCGCGGGGCATCGCCGGGCGGCATCCGCCGCCACGCGACGTGGAGCCAGACGCCGTAACCCACGAAGAGCGCGACGTCGACCGCGAGCTGGATCGGGCCGAAGGCAAGGAACGCGACGCCTTCCATGACCGCGAACACCGCAGTGACGACGGTCAGGATGCCGACGAAGCGCCCGAGCTGGAGCGGACGAGCATCCGGCGTGCTGTCGGGTCGGTCGCGCTGCAGGCGCGGGCGTGCGGCTTCGCTGGGTGACGTGTTCATGGGCGGCGCGGCGCGCGAGCGTCGGCCACGAGGGGACCTCCGAGTCGGATGGCTGCTCGAGCCAGCCTCTACGCCCCCGGGGGGGAGACGCTACCCGTCGATGGTCCTAGCCCGTCGGCGCGTCAGCGCCGTCGCTCCGCCACGGGGAGTCGAGCGCGCCTCAGCGGCGCTCGGCGAGGGCCTCCCGGAGCTGCGCGACGTGCCCCTCGAGGTGGCCGACGACCGTCTGTTCGAGGATCTGCTCGATGGTCTGTTCACCGCGCGTCGGGTGGAGCCCGCGCCGCGCCAGGTCCGCTGCGCTGAGCCCCGGGAGCCAGCGATCGTAGCGGGCGGTGCCCCCGGCGACCCGCGCGAGCAGCTCACCGACGGGCAGGGTCCGGTCGCTCTCGATGATCGCGATCCGCCGCTCGTCGGTCTGGATCCGCCCGAACGGCGCCGGCTCGGCCTCGACGAGGATCCGCTCCATCTCGCCGATCCAGTACGGGAGCATCTCCTCGCAGTGCGCCAGCACTTCACGGGGTCCCCAGTGCGCTTCGGGCTCGGCCCCGAACTGCGCGGCAAGCGGCCACGGCTCACCCGCCTCGATGGCCGGTCCCAGGCCGACCATCGCCTCGCTGGCGGCGTCCAGGCGGGCGAGCAGATCGGCGATCGGCGGTCCAGCGGCGGCGGTCGATTCGGGTGACAAGGGAGCCTCCGGGTCGCGGACGGGTGTCGTGGAGTGGCGGGCCGATCCGGGTGGCCGACCATCGCCCGGCGCCCTTGACCTGCCCGTCTGGCGTTCCATACTGACCTTCGATCGACGTGCGCAGTGTCGCACCGTCCGCCCGCTCCCGCGCGCCACATCCCCCCGGCGCGCCGCATCCGGAGGCTTCCCGATGACCCAGACCGTTCGCCCGTCGGGTGGGCAGACGCCCGCCGCGGCACCGGCTGCCGCGCCGGCCGCGACGTCCGTCCCGATCCCGTCGCCAGCGACCCGTGGCGCCGCGAACCAGTCGGGCGCCCACGTCAACAAGAACGCGTTCGCCGAGGCGGGCGACTTCCTTCCACTCAACGGCATCGACCATGTCGAGTTCTGGGTGGGCAACGCGCGCCAGGCGTCGGCCTACTTCCGGGCGCTCTGGGGGTTCACGCCGGTCGCCTACGCGGGCCTGGAGACGGGCCTTCGCGACCGGGCCAGCTACGTCATCCGCCAGCACGACATCACGCTCGTGCTCACTGCTCCGCTCACGCCGGACGGGGAGATCGCCGAGCACGTCCATCGCCACGGCGACGGGGTCCGGGACATCGCGTTCCTCGTCGATGACGCCCGCGCCTCGTTCGAGGCGACCACGACCCGGGGTGCGCGCCCGGCGATGGAGCCGGTCGAGCTCGACGGCGGCGAGGACGGCGTCCTCCGCCGCTCGGCGGTCCACACGTACGGCGACGTCCAGCACAGCTTCATCGACCGTTCCGACTACCACGGGGTCTTCGCCCCGGGCTACCGGCGGATCAGGAAGCCGGCGGCGGCCGCCGCCGGCCTGAGCCTCCTCGAGATCGACCACTGCGTCGGGAACGTGGCGCTCGGCGACATGAACCGGTTCGTCGATTTCTACCGGGACGCCTTCGGGTTCGCCCAGCTCGTCCACTACGACGACAAGGTCATCCACACCGATTTCAGCGCCCTCATGTCCAAGGTCATGACCAACGGCAACGGGCGCGTCAAGTTCCCGATCAACGAGCCGGCCACCGGCCGGAAGAAGAGCCAGATCCAGGAGTTCCTGGACTACTACCTCGACTCGGGGACCCAGCACGTCGCGCTGCGCACGGAGGACATCGTGGAGACGGTCCGCCGGCTGCGCGACAACGGGGTGGAGTTCCTGGGCATGCCCCACGCGTACTACGAGACGCTCGCCGACCGGGTCGGCGACGTGGGCGTCCCGATCGCCACGCTCGAGGAGCTCGGCATCGAGGCCGACCGGGACGAGGAGGGCTACCTCCTCCAGATCTTCACTCGGCCGATCCAGGACCGCCCGACCTTCTTCTTCGAGATCATCGAGCGGCACGGCAGCCGGGGCTTCGGGGTCGGCAACTTCAAGGCGCTCTTCGAGGCGATCGAGATCGAGCAGGCCCGCCGGGGCAACCTCTAGGCGCGATCGCCAGGCGGGTCGTGCGGGCGAGTGTCAGCCCCGGACGAGGGCGAAAATCGGCCGATCGCCGGTCAGGCCCTTGAGCTCGACCGAGCCGCGCGACTCGAACCGCAGCCCGGAACCGTCGAGGAGGTCGCGGGTCGTCCCGCTGACGAGGACTTCGCCGGCCCCCGCAAGCGCGGCCACACGGGCCGCTGCGTGGACCGTCACGCCGCGCGCCTGGCCGCCCACGACCTCGACCTCGCCGGTGTGCAGACCGGCGCGGACCTCCAACCCGAGGTCGCGGACCGCGTCCGCCATCGCCGCGGCTGCACGGACGGCCCGGGCCGCCCCGTCGAACATCGCCAGGAAGCCGTCGCCTGTCGTGGCGAGCTCTCGCCCGCGGAAGGTGTCGAGCTCAACCCGGATCCGCTCGTTGTGGTCGAGCACGAGGCGTCGCCACTGCGCGTCGCCGACCTTCTCGAGGGTGGCCGTAGACCCGACGATGTCCGTGAACAGGATCGTCGCGAGGACGCGCTGGCCGCTGTCCTCGGGGTCCTCGGCGAACGTGCGCGCGCTCGTGAACTCGACGGTATCCCATGCGACGTCGCCCACGACCCAGGCATCGTGGCCGGGTGGGATCTCGAACGCCTCGCCGGCGTGCAGCTCCATCATCGTGCCGTCGTCCATGAGGACCTGGAGGTGACCGGCGAGGGCGTAGCCAACGTGCCGGTGCTGGCAACTCGAGGTCCCGGCGATGGGGGCCACGTCGCGCGACCAGCGGAACCCGGGCTCGTAGATGAAGCGCCCGATGGCGGTCTCGTCGAGCTGGACGATCTCGACCCGGCCGTTGCTGAACCGGCGGACCTGGTCCGGCGACGTGAAGCTCTTGCGCTGGAGCCGCGGCATCGCCGCATTGTGCTCGTTCCGCGCTCCGCCGGCAGCGGCGCGGGTCGGCCCGGGTCCCCGGGCGCGGATACACTCGCGCCGATGAGGATCGCCCACGTGCGCGAGCGCCACGCTCCGGCCGGCGCGCCCTGGCGGCTCGTGGCCGCCCTCGGTCCGCCCGCCCGCAGCGCCCCCGTCCCCGCGGAGTGGCTGGACCTCGAGGTCGCCCGGCGTCGCCTCGTGGCCGCCGTCCCGGAGCGCGCCCACAACGCCGCGCTCTTTCGCCAGCCGATCCGGACGCTCGACGACCATCTCGCGGCCGGCCTGCGGATCGCGACGCTCGCCGAGATCGTGGAGCAGTTCCAGCCCCGCGAGGCCGATGACGACGCGGTCCTGGCGGCCGGCGACCTGGCGTTCGGCCCGCCGATCCTGCGGCCGCCGAGCCTGCGCGACTTCTACGCGTTCGAGGGGCACGTCGGGACGATGTGGGCCCGCCGCGGCGGCGAGATCCCGGAGGCCTGGTTCCGGCTGCCGATCTTCTACTTCTCGAACGTCTCGGAGATCCGCGGCCCGGACGAGCCGGTCTGGGCGCCGCGGGGCAGCATGGAGCTGGACTTCGAGCTCGAGGTCTGCGCCCTCGTGGACACTCCGGCCCGCGACCTCGACGCCGGCCGGGCCGAGGAGGCCATCGGCGGCTTCTGCATCCTCGACGATTGGTCGGCCCGCGACCTCCAGCGCGACGAGTCCACGGTCCGCCTCGGGCCAGCCAAGGGCAAGGACTTCGCCACGACGATCGGCCCGTGGATCGTCACACCCGACGAGCTGGCCGACGCCAGGACCCCGGGCGCCGCGGGACCGTCGCTGGCGATGACGGCGGAGGTGACCGATGCGTCCGGTCGGGGCTACGACATCAGCCGCGGCACCTGGGCTGACGCCCGCTTCAGCTTCGGGGACATGCTGGCCCGGGCCTCGGCCGACGCCCGGCTCCGACCCGGCGACCTCATCGGCAGCGGCACCGTCGGTTCGGGCTGCCTGCTCGAGGTCAGAGACGCGACGCTCGGCCGGTATCTCGTGCCGGGCGACACGGTGACCCTCGGGATCGAGCGACTCGGGGAGCTGCGGACGCCGATCGTGGGCCGGGCGTCGTGACGGCGGACGAGGTGGGCGGGGTGCGGTTCGCGGTGCCGGTCATCCCCGCCGGGCTCGACACGCCCGTCCTCGTCGTGGACCTCGACATCGTGGAGGCGAACGCGCGACGGCTCCAGGCTGCGATGGACGCCCGAGGGGTCCGGCTGCGGCCGCATGTCAAGACCCACAAGAGCGTGGCCCTCGGGCGGCTCCAGCTCGACACTGGCGCGGCCGGGCTCACCGTCGGGACGCTCGGGGAGGCCGAGGTCTTCGTCGCCGCGGGCCTGACCGACCTGTTCATCGCGTATCCGTTCTGGGCCGTCGGGCCGAAAGCGGCCCGCCTGCGGGCGGTCCATGCGGCGAGCGACCTCGCCGTCGGACTCGATTCGGTCGCCGGCGCGGAACGCCTGGCCGCAGCGGTCGCCGGCTCCGATCGCCCGCTGCGCGTCCGGGTCGAGGTCGATTCGGGCGGCCGGCGCACCGGCGTCGCCTCGCCGGAACGAGCGGCCGACATCGCCCGCGCGGCGACCGACCTCGGCCTCGTGGTGGAGGGCGTCTTCAGCCATGCCGGCCACGGCTACGCGGGTCCCGACGCGCGCTCCGCGGCGGCGGCCGACGAGGTCCGGACGCTCACCGAGGCCGCGGAGGCCATCGAGGCGGCCGGCCTGGACGTGGCGATCGTGAGCGCCGGGTCCACGCCGACGATGATCGACGCGGCCTCCGGCCGGGTGAACGAGATCCGCGCCGGGACGTACCTGCTCGGGGACCGCCAGCAGGCGGTGCTCGGGTCCATCCCGGCCGACGGACTTGCCGCGCACGTCGCGGCGACCGTCGTCAGCATCGCGGTTCCCGGCCAGGTGGTCATCGACGCCGGCGCCAAGGCCCTGACGAAGGACCGCGCGCCGTACCTGGCGGGCCACGGGGTCCTGCCGGCCTATCCCGAAGCGGTCATCGAGCGCCTCGCCGACTACCACGGGATGGTCCACATCCCGCCGGGCACCCCCAGCCCGCACCTCGGCGAGGTCGTGGCCGTCGCCCCGAACCATGTCTGCCCGGTCGTCGACCTGTTCGATGCGTTCGTCGTCGTGCGGGGCGGCCGGCTCGACGGACACTGGCCCGTGGACGCCCGCGGCCGGAGCCGCTGACGGTCTAGACCTGCGGGCGAAGGCGCCGCGGTGGCGCGGCGCACGGCGCGCTGGCGCGCGTCAGACTGGCGCTGCATCCACGGAGGCCGGCCATGTTCTACGTCTCGCACGGCGATGTCCCGCCCAAGCGCCACACCCAGCATCGGGCCCCCGACGGCAGCCTCTACGCCGAGGAGCTGTTCGGGGTCGAGGGGTTCGTCGGCCGCTCCAGCCTCCTGTACCACGTGATTCCGCCGACCCGCACGCACAAGATCGAGGCGGTCAGCGAGATTCGCCTCGTCGAGGCCGACGACGGGCTGCAC
>DASVIK010000121.1:0-5339 GCA_036382135.1 Candidatus Limnocylindrales bacterium
AGCAGCTCTACACCGGGCCGCTCCACCCGTACTCCGTCGCGCTGCTGTCGGCGGTCCCGATCCCGGATCCGGTCATCGAGTCGCGGCGCCGGCGGATCATCCTCACCGGCGACGTGCCGAGCTCCGTGAATCCGCCGAAGGGCTGCCGGTTCCACACCCGCTGCTGGCTTCGCGAACGGCTGGGCAACCCGGACCGGTGCGTGTCCGATGACCCGCAGCTGCGCCCCCTCTCCACCGGGCACGAGGTCGCCTGCCACTTCGCCGAGCACGTCGACGGCGCGGCCGAGCAGCGCCAGGTCCTGGGGCTGCCGGTCGTGATGCCCGCCGGCGGCCTGGCGCCGACGCCCGTTCCGGCGGCGCCCGCCCCTCCGGAAGCGCCGGAGGCCGGCGGCCCGTTCATCCCGCCCGTGGCCTGACGGGCGGCCGCTCCCGGCCGACTCCCCGTTCCGGCACGCTAGACTCGCGACGTGCAGGGACTCCGCATCGGCCTCGCCCAGATCGCGCCCCGCCTCGGTGACCTCGAGGCGAACCTCGAGCGCCATCTCGCGCTCATCGCCGACGCCCGCCGCCAGGGCGCGGGCCTGGTCGTCTTCCCGGAGCTCGGGCTGACCGGCTACCTCCTCCAGGATCTCGCCTCCGAGGTCGCGATGCGGCTCGACGACCCGCGCCTGGTCCAGCTCGCCCGCGCGACGACCGACCTGTCGGCGGTCGTGGGCTTCGTCGAGGAATCGGCCGACCATCGCCTGTTCATCGCCGCCGCCCTCCTCGAGGACGGCCGTGTCCGCCACGTCCACCGCAAGCTCTTCCTGCCCACCTACGGGCTCTTCGACGAGCGCCGCTTCTTCGCGGCCGGCGACAGCCTCCGGGCCGTGCCGTCGCGGCTCGGGGTGGGCGTCGGCCTGGCGGTTTGCGAGGACTTCTGGCACCTCAGCGTGCCCCAGGTGCTCGCTCTCGACGGTGCCCAGATCCTCATCGACATCTCGTCGTCGCCCGGTAAGGACCTGGCCGCCACGAACGAAGTCGGCCTGGGGACCGCGACGTCGTGGCGCACGATCATGCGGACCTACGCCCAGCTCACCACGAGCCTCGTGGTGTTCTGCAACCGGGTGGGGGTCGAGGAGTCGGTGACGTTCTGGGGCGGTTCCGAGGTCATCGCCCCGTCCGGACGACCCATCTTCAGCGCGCCCCTCTACGACGAGGGCCTGTTCATGGTCGACGTCGACCTGAGCGACATCCGGCGCGAGCGGATCGGTCTGCCCCTCCTGCGTGATGAACGGCCGGAGCTCGAGGTCCGCGAGCTCGAGCGGATCGTCTCCCAGCGGGCCGGCCTGGCGCGCGAGGCGATCGGCCCCGACGACATGGAGCCGGGCCTCGACGTCGCACCCATCCCGGCCATCGACGGATCGCTCCGATGACGGCGACCGCAGGCGACGGCAGCGCGAATGCGGCGCTCTTCGAGCTCCCGGAGGAGCTCGCCATCGACACCGACGTCGCCCGGCGGGTCATCGCCGGCTTCATCGGCGGACAGCTCCGCCAGGCCGGCTTCGAGCGCGCCGTCCTCGGCCTGTCGGGCGGCATCGACTCGGCTCTCGTCGCGTTCCTCGTCGCGGAGGCGATCGGGGCCGAGCGCCTGCTGGCCGTGCTCATGCCCTACCGCACGTCGGCCGCCGAGTCGCGCGGCGACGCCGAGACGGTCGTGGCCGCGCTGGGTTGCACCTCGGAGCTCGTCGACATCAGCCCGATGGTCGACGCGTACTTCGTCGGCGAGCCCGACGCGAGCCCGCTCCGGCGGGGCAACTTCATGGCTCGGCAGCGCATGGCCGTCCTGTACGACCGGTCCGTCACCTGGGGCGGCCTCGTCGTCGGGACCGGCAACAAGACCGAGTCGCTCATCGGCTACACGACCCTGTTCGGCGACGCGGCGTGCGCGTTCAACCCGATCGGCGACCTGTACAAGAGCCAGGTCCGCCAGGTGGCGGCCGCGATGGGCGTGCCCGACGCGATCATCAGCAAGGCGCCCTCGGCCGACCTCTGGCCCGGCCAGACCGACGAGGCCGAGGCCGGCTTCAGCTATCCGGTGCTCGACCGGCTCCTGTTCTGGATGATCGACCGCCGGCGGACGGACGAGGAGCTCGCCGGGCTGGGCTTCGATCCCGCCCTCGTCGCCCGGGTCGGCCGGATGGTCGCCGGCTCCGAGTTCAATCGCCAGGTGCCGCCGATCGCCAAGCTCGGTCCCCGGACGGCCGGGGTCGACTACCTCTACCCGCGACGACGGCCCGGGTCTTCGCGCACGTGACGGCGGCCGGCGAGCCGGCGACCCGTGCCAGCGGGCCGGCGACGGGCGCGGCCGGCGGCCGGCTCTACGTCGTCGCCACCCCGATCGGCAACCTCGGCGACGTCACGCATCGCTCGCTCGAGGTGCTCGCGGCCGTGCCGCTCATCGCGGCCGAGGACACCCGGATCGCCCGGCGGCTCCTGTCGCGGTACAAGATCTCGACGCCGCTGACGAGCTTCCACGCCCGGAGCGCGGCCTCGAAGCTCGCCGAGCTCGTGGAGCACCTGGCCCGTGGCGCGGATCTCGCGCTCGTGACCGATGCCGGCACGCCCGGGGTGTCCGACCCGGGCGATGAGCTCGTCCGCGCCTGGGCGGCCCGCGACGGCACGATCGTGCCCATCCCGGGTGCGTCGGCCGTCCTCGCCGCGCTCGTGGCCAGCGGGGTGGCCGGACCGCGCTGGTCGTTCGAGGGGTTCCTCCCGCGGTCCGGCCGCGAACGCCGCGAGCGCCTCGCGAGGATCGCCACCGACCCGCGTCCGACCGTCCTGTTCGAGGCGCCGTCGCGGGTCGCGGCCACGCTCGCGGACCTCGCGACCACGTGCGGTCCCGACCGCCCCGCCGCGGTCTGTCGCGAGCTGACGAAGATCCACGAGGAATTCGTCCGGGGGTCCCTGGGCGAACTGGCCGAGGCCGCCCGGGAAGGCCGGATCAAGGCCCGCGGGGAGTTCGCGATCGTCGTGGGCCCCGGGTCGGGCGCCGGGCCGCCCGCCGCCGAGCAGGCGTCCGATGCCGGCGATGTCGCCGATGCTGTCACGGCCGCGCGGGCGGAGGTGGGCGCCCTCGTGGCATCCGGGGTCGCCCGGGGCGAGGCCGCGCGTCGCGTCGCGCACGCCCGGGGCATCCCGCGACGACGGCTGTACGACGCACCAGATGAAGGTGGAGGACGACGATGAACGATTCCCGACCGGGGACGGATGACGGGCTGGTACTGGGCATGATCCGGGCGGCCCGTGGCAGTCGCGCGACGGGGCACGTGGCCGTCGACCTTGGGGACGTGACGGTCGAGGTGCCGGTCGTGCTCGTGCATGGGGCCGCGCCCGGGCCGCGGGTCGCCGTGACGAGCGGCATCCACGGGGCGGAGTACGTCTCGATCGCGGCCCACCGCCGGGTCGCGATGGAGCTCGACCCGGCGGCGGTGCGGGGCAGCCTCGTGTCGGTCCTCGTGGCCAACCCCGCCGCCTTCGCCGCACGCTCGATCTACATCGACCCGCTCGACGGGCGCAACCTCAACCGGGTCTTCCCGGGCGATCCGGCGGGTTCGGCCTCACAACGGCTCGCCCGCTGGATCCACGATGCGGTGATGACGGGATCGGACGCGTTCATCGACATGCACTGCGGGGACATGAACGAAGCGCTCGTCCCGTTCAACGGCATCGAGGAGACGGGCGATCCGGGCATCGACGAGCGGGCCCGGGCCATGGCCGGCGCCTACGGCCTCGACTACCTCGTCGTCGGCCCGTTGCCCGGCTCGACGACGACCGCCGCGACGGCGCTCGGCATGCCCGCGCTCCTCGCCGAGGTCGGTGGCCAGGGCCTCTGGCCGGCCGCCGACGTGGATCGCCATGCCGCCGGCCTCCGCCGGACGCTGGCCATGCTCGGCCTGCGCGACGGGTCGGGCGATCCGCCGGCCGGGGTCCAGCGACGACTCGGCTCGGACGTGTGGCTGCGCTCCGGCGCGACGGGGTTCTGGCATCCGGCGGTGGCGGTCGGGGATACCGTGCAGGCCGGGGACCGGGTCGGCGAGGTCCAGGATGCGTTCGGCGCCCCGCTCGAGGTGGTGACCGCGTCGGCCGGCGGCGTCGTCCTCTTCCTCGTCACCTCGCTCGCGATGAACGCCGGCGACCCGCTCCTCGCGCTCGGGGCCTGATCAGCTCCCGGGGCAGCCGGTCTCGTCGGGGAGGAGCGGCCGGACCACCATCGTCCAGGCCTGGCCGTCGCTCGTCCACGTCGTGAGGGTCGTGGCCCGGGCGAGCAGCGGGGCGAGGGTCGCGAGGTCCGCGCCCTTGACGACGCCGCAGCGCGCGGCGCCGCCCCCGCCGTTCAGGCCGGCCGCCATCGGTCCGACGCCGGTCCCGGCGATCGGGCCGCCGCTGGCCGAGGTGATCTCCACTCCGAACGCGGCCAGCCCGGTGGCCAGCGGCCAGGCGAGGGTGTTCCCGCCGCCGATGCCCGGCGCCCCCGGGTTCACGATGAGGCGCAGCGAGTCGGCGACGTAGGGAGCCGGCCCGGCGACGAGGTCGGCGCCGAGCAGCTTGCGCAGGTCCGTCAGTCCCGCCAGGAACGCCCGGAGCTTCACTCGGGCCGCGACGACCTTCGGGTCGAGTCCGCTGTCCCGCGTGTCGTCGCCGAGCGACACGATCCGCACGTGGCGTACGGCGCCACCCAGATCGATCGTGATGACCGTCACGCCCGCGTCCGGGGCCGGGCCACCATCGAACGAGGCGGCCGGGTCGGTCAGTCCCGCCGCGCCGGCGGCGGTCATGATCGACGCGAGGCCGGCGGCACTCACCCGGGCCACCTGGAGGTCCGGGACGGCGGGCCCCGGGTCGGCCGTGCGCGCCGGACCGGGCATGACGACGGTCCCGTCGTCGTAGATCGAGATGTCAGGCAACGTCGCGAGCTCCGCCGACGGAGCGATGAACCCACCGGCGTGGGCGACCCGGAAGACGACGTTGGCGAGGCCGGAAGGCGATGCCGACGGCGTGCTGGACGGCTCAGCCGACGGGGACGGTGGGGCGCCGGTCGGGGAGGGGCTCGTCCCGGGAGTCGCGCTCGGCGCGGCGGCGGGAGAGCAGGCACCAAGACCCAGCGCGAGCACGCTGAGCACGATCAGTCGACGCATGACGGCGGGGACCTCGCGATGACGGGCCGGATGGACATGCCGCGGCGCGCATCGCGCGGGCGACCTCGGCATGACGTCGATCCCCGGCCGTCGGTTCCCGGGTCGAGGAGCGGCGGCGGGCGGGAGGGGGCACGCCCGCCGCCGCTGGGGAGGGGGAGGCGC
>DASVIK010000122.1:0-1894 GCA_036382135.1 Candidatus Limnocylindrales bacterium
GTATGGGATCACGGGCACGATCGCGCCGAGACAGAACGCCGCGAACGATCCCCCGGCGGCCGACCACGGCGAGCCGAGCTGCTTCGGGTCCAGGCCGAGCTCCTCGCGGACCATCGTCTCGAGGGCCGTCTCGGGATCCTCGAAGACCTTGTCGGCAATGAGCCGTGCGTCCTTCTCCGGGATCCCCTTCGCCATATAGATCGTGACGAGCTCCTCCTTCTCCTCCTCGGGGATCGCCTCGAGCTCTGCCCGCTCGAGCGCGATCTGGCGCTGGAGCACCTCGCGCTGCGACTGGACGGAGATGTACTCGCCTGCCGCCATGCTCGCTGCGCCGGCGAGCAGGCCCGCGATGCCCGAGAGAAGGATGAACTTCGTGTCGGCCGTTGCGCCGGCGATGCCCATCACGAGCGAGAGGTTGCTCACCAGCCCGTCGCTGGCCCCGAAGACGACCGCGCGGAGCGTTCCCGCGCCGCCGCGATGCCAGCGCTCCGCGCGCGCGATCTCGTCCGGCGTCCTGGCCACGCGCGCGCGGCGGACGTCGTCGACGCTGGTCGCGGCCGCCATCCCGGCACCCGACGGCGCCGCGGGGACGGGCGTCGAGATCACCCCCGTGCCGGCGGACGTCGTCCCCGCCGTGTCGGTGGCCGTCCCCGAATCGGCCGCGGCCGGGGCCGCACTGGAGTCGGCCGCGAGTGCCGTCCCGGCTGTCGGCGCGTCCGCCCGGAGCTGCTCCCACATCTCGGCGTGCGCGCGCTCGTCGGCGTCGATCGCCTCGGCCTCCCGCGATGGGGGCCGGCTTGCGTAGATACGCTCCTCCTCGCCCTCGAGGCCGATCACGAGGTCGTGGACCGCGTTCGTCCCGAAGAGGCGGGCGAGCAGGATGATGAAGCGGACCCGGGCTCGCGGCCGGGCCGGCGGCGGGACCTCCGCACCGAGGGTCCGCAGGCGGTCGGCCCAGATGCCAGCGTGGCGGCGCTCGTTGCCCGCGATCGTCCGGAACGTCGCCGCGCGCCGGGGGTCCTTCTCGATCGCGCTCAGGGCGTCGTAGAGCGCCAGCGCATCCTGCTCCAGGCGCAGGTTGGCGAGGCTCTCGGCGTGGTCCGCCGGGCGCGGTGCGACGGGTGGGTTCATGACGGCATCGTACCAAGGGCCCGCGGCCGCGGCGGGGCGTCGTGCTATCGTCGCGCCCGGACCACCGCGGCGGATTCGAGGCGCGGCGGCACACGGGAGACCTTCGGGCCGTGACGACGCCAGCCATCCGATACCTCGCCGCGGCGGACGTCGTCTCGTGCATGCCCCCGCTCGTGGACCGGCTCCGGCTGGCCGAGCGAACGCTGATCGGCCTCGCGACCGGCGCCGAGCTGCCGGCCAAGATCGGGGTCCACCCGCGCCCGCCCGACAGCTTCGTTCACGCCATGCCCGCCCACCTGCGCGGCGAGGCCGAAGACGGGTCGGAGGACCTCGTCGGAATGAAGTGGATCGCCGGGGTCCCCGCCAACGGCCTGGCCGGCCTGCCGGCGCTCCACGCTCTCGTGGTGGTCAACGACCCGCGCACGGGCATCCCGCTCGCCATCCTGGACGGCGGCCCTATCACTTCCCAGCGCACGGCCGCGGTCTCGGGCGTCGCCGTCCGCCGGTGGTCACCGCCCGTGGCGGGCCGACCGTACCGCGCCGCGATCATCGGGGCCGGGGCGCAGGGACACGCTCACCTCCCGGTGCTCGGCCACCTGCTGCCCGGCGTCGAGCTCGCGATCCACGACCGGCTGCCCGAGCGTGCGGCCGCCCTTGCGGCCGAGGCTGCGAGCGTCCCGGGCATCGGCGCCGCCCACGCGATCCCCGACCCGCGGTCCGCCGTCGCGGAGGCAGACGTCGTCGTGACGTGCGTCTCGTTCGG
>DASVIK010000123.1:0-2578 GCA_036382135.1 Candidatus Limnocylindrales bacterium
AAGATCAACGACTTCACCCTGTTCGACCGGGCGGCCTACGGTGCCGCCTCCTACAACGGCGAGTCGATCAGCGCCCTGTTCGTGATCAAGGGCACGAGCTTCTTCGACCTGTTCTGCGGCCTCCCGAGCTGCACGGAGATCGCCAGCGCCACGGCCGGGCAGCTCATCGGCGGCCGGCTGCCCTGACGGAACGACGATGAGACTCAGTCTCCGCGCTGGACCTTGCCGGAGGCGTGGCGGGCGTGCTGGGCGGCGAGGCGGTCGTGGGCCTCGGCGATGTCGCTGGTGGTCATGTCAGGACCGTACGACATGCATGTCAAGCCCTGCCCGCGGGCCGGCTGCTCCGCCGGAAGTCCGCCGGCGAGGTCATCGACCAGCCGGCGGTGACGGAGGCTTGACGAGCGACCAGTAGACTGTCGGCACTCACGCGTCCCCGCCGAGTGATCGGCCATGGTGCGCGCCGGCAGATCATGGAGGTTCGGACCATGAGCGACGACAGCAATCCAGTCCTCGACGGGCTCGACAAGCTGGAGGAGACCGGCAAGGGCGCCTACGAGCGGGGCGAACGGTATGGCCAGGAGACCGGCATCACCCCCGGCTGGGCGAATGCGGCCCACGACGTCGACCCGGAGCTCGCGAAGTCCGCGGCGGACGACTGGGATAAGGGCGATCACGCCAAGGCCGTCGGCAAGTTCGTGTACGCCACCGGCGAGTCGATCTACGAAGGTGTGGGCGATTTCGTGTCGGGAGTCACCGGCCAGGTCGAGGCCACAGTGCCAACGATCGACATCGAGAGCCACGAGGACGTAGAGATGCGGTCTTCATCCGTGGCGCACGACGATCCGCCGCCTCCTCCGCCCAGCGACGAGTAGCCGACCAAGGTTGGCGGGCCGGCACGCCACGATGACGTGACCGGCCCGAGCCGCGCGGCCGACGCAAGTCGGTCGCACCAGCTCGGAGGGGATCGACATGACGGACGACGCGGGCAAGGAAGGCGAGTGGGTCACCGGGATCATCGGCGAGCCATTCCAGGTCGACAAAGATGGAATGCCGATCCCAGGATCGGCTGCGGAGCCGCCGACCGACATGCCCAGCGCCAGCGACATCTGGGACGCCGATGACGCGACGCAGGGATCTCCGGAGATCGGCGGGGCGGACGACGAAACCCAGAAGGAGATCTGGGCCGCGATGGATCGAGGCGATTTCGGCCCGGCGGCCGGCTCGACCCCGTCGGACGCCGAGACCACGAACTAGGAACTCCGGCCGGCGCCAGGCTGCGACCGTGGCCGACCCGGATCTCGGCGCGCTTCTCGCGAAACATGCGTCGGCGCTCAGCATCCCCGGCGCCGCTCTCGGAGTGCTCCGCGACGGGGTCACGACGGTCGCGACGTACGGGATCGAGGACGTGCGGACTGACGCGCCAGTCGAGGCGGGCAGCCGCTTCTCGGCGGGCTCGCTGACGAAGACCATGGTGGCGACGGTCGTGGCGCGGCTGGCCGCCCAGGGCCGTCTCGGCCTCGAAGATAGCGTTGCCTCGCATGTGCCCGAGCTCGATGGCGCCGGCTGGGCCCGGACTGCCACCCTCCGCGAGCTGCTCGCGAACCGCTCCGGGCTACCGCTCCGTGTCGGGCTGGACTTCGACTTCGAGTGCGCCGACTCCGGCGATGACGCGCTCGCTCGGTTCGCGGCCCGCGTCGCCGCCGAGGAGTCGACGCCGGTCCCGTACGACCCCGACAATCCGACGGTCACGTTCGGGGCCTTCGACGCCGAGGGCCGGCCGCAGGTCCTGTACGAGATGCTATGGGGACTGCCGCGCACCGACGCCTCTGGCAGATCAGCGACAGGCAGGCGGCGCTCCGGCCACGGACCGGACGCCCGGAGCGCCGTAGACTCGGCGGATGCCGTCCCCGACTCGTGAGCTCGATGCGCCGCTGACGCGCGACCAGCTCCTGGTCACGGCGGGGCTCATGGCCGCCATCGCCGTGGCGGCCCTCGACTCGACCGTCGTCGGGACGGCGATGCCCACGATCATCGGCCAGCTCGGCGGGCTGTCCGAGTACGCCTGGGTCTTCACCGCCTACCTCGTCACATCCACGACGACCGTGCCGATCTTCGCCCGCCTGGCCGATATCCAGGGGCGCAAGCCGGTGTTCATGTTCGGGCTCGCGCTGTTCGTCGTCGGGTCCGTCCTGTGCGGGACCGCGACGTCGATGCCCGCACTCATCGCTTTCCGCGCCCTGCAGGGTCTCGGCGCTGGGGCGCTCCAGCCGATCTCGTTCACGATCGCCGGGGACATCTTCACGCCCCACCAGCGGGCCCGGATGCAGGGCGTCTTCTCAGGCGTCTGGGGCGTCTCGGCGATCGTCGGCCCGGCACTCGGCGGGGTGATCACGACGACGGTCGGCTGGCCGTGGGTGTTCGAGATCAACCTGCCGGTCGGAATCCTCGCCGGCGCGATCATCTGGTTGGCCTTCCATGAGCGGTTCGAGCGCCATCCCGAGCCCATCGACTGGCTCGGTGCGATCCTGCTCACGGGGTCGATCCTGCTGCTCCTGTTCGCGGTGTCGGAGGGCGGTCA
>DASVIK010000124.1:0-3101 GCA_036382135.1 Candidatus Limnocylindrales bacterium
CACCGTTGTCAGCGGCGTCCGCAGCTCATGCGAGAGGTTGTCGATGAACTCGGCCCGGATCTGCTGGAGCCGCCGGAGCTCCGATACATCTTCGAGGACGAGCCACGCACCGCTCACGGGCGAGCGCCGGGCCCGGACGAGAAGCTTCGGCCCGTCGGCGTCGGCGACGATCACCTCGCCAGAGGCCGCACCCAGCTCGAGCGCGGAGCGGGCGATGCGCTCGATGCGCGCGTCCACGAACGCTTCGAGGGCCGAACGGTCGCGCATGGTGCCGGCGGCGCGCCGCAGGAAGATGTGCGCCGCGGAATTCGCCGCGTCGACCTCGAGTTCGTCGGTCAGGTGGACGATGCCGACCCCGACCAGCTCGACGAGATGGTCGAGGTCACGGGCGTCCTGGTCCGCCCGGGTCTCGAGCGCCGCCACGCGGTCGAGGAGGCGGCGGACGTGCCGCTCGATGTCGGCGTCGGACGATGCCCCGGTCAGGCGCCGGAGCCGCCGCAGCTGGAGCGCCAGACGGACGGCCAAGCCGGCCGCGCCGACGGCAACGAGAGCGAGGGCGGCCGCGACGACCGTCGGGTCCATGGGCGGGAGCATCGCACAACACGGCCGCCATGACGGGCTCAGGGCCCGGCTGCGAGGCGCCGCTGTCGGGCGGGGGCAGGGAGGGTGGGGCTGCGGTCAGTCCCGGGTGGCGTCGGGGCGGCGGTCGGCGCCGCGGGCGATACGCTCGCCGGGGATCGAGAAGGGCCGGCTCGGGCGCCGGCCGTCGGGTGCATTGGCCGGTCGGGGTCCTTGACCGCCGGCCGGTCGTGGGCCATAGCCGTTGCCGGCCGTCGCGGGCCGAGGGCCGTGGCCGTTGCCGGTCGGAGCCGCGTGGCGACCGAACGGCGGCTGACCGGGACGCGGTCCGCGCCCGGGTCCGGCTGCTCCGCGATGGGGCGGACGGGCCATGTTGCCGAAGCCGACGGCGCCCGGTCGAGGAGCGTCGCCGCGACGCCCGGGGCCGCTCGGTCGCTGGCCGGTCGTCGGGCGGTCACCGCCGACGGGGCGTTCGGCATAGTTCGGTCGGGCGGGGTTGATCGGGCGTGCCGGATTCAGCGGGCGGTCGGCGGGCGCCGAACGATCCCCACCAAAGGCGGGAGCCGGACGTCGGACGGGAGCCGGTCGACCACCCCCCATCGGACGGCCTCCGCCCATCGGACGGCCTCCACCCATCGGCCGGGCGCCGGGCGCCGATCGCAGGCGGATCGACTCGGCGCGGATATTGCGGTCGGGCTCGAAGCCCTCAACAACCTCGGACGGGATCTTGCGCCGGAGCAGCGTTTCGATCTCGCGCAGCAGCGACGCCTCGTCGACGCAGACCAGGGAGATCGCGGCGCCGTCGATCCCGGCCCGACCCGTGCGGCCGATCCGGTGGATGTAGTCCTCGGGGACCATCGGCAGCTCGTAGTTCACGACGTGGGGCAGCGATTCGATGTCGATGCCCCGCGCGGCGATGTCGGTCGCGACGAGGACGGTCGCCCGGCCCGCCTTGAAGTCGTCGAGCGCACGCACGCGCTGGCCCTGGCTCTTGTTGCCATGGATCGCGGTCGCGGCGATGCCGTCCCGCTCGAGCTGCTCGGCCAGGCGGTTCGCGCCGTACTTGGTCCGGGTGAATACGAGGGCCTGGTCGATCTTGCCCGTCCGTACGAGGTGGCTCAGCAGCTCGCGCTTGCGCTCACGATCGACGCGGTAGATGAGCTGCTCGACGAGCTCGGGGGCGGTGTTCTTCGTGGAGACCTGGATCGAGACCGGGTCGACGAGGATCCCGCCGGCGAGGCGTCGGATGTCGTCGTTGAACGTGGCCGAGAACAGCAGGTTCTGGCGGCGCGTCGGCAGGAGACCCATGATCCGCCGGATCGGCTGGATGAAGCCCATGTCGAGCATCCGGTCAGCCTCGTCGAGGACGAGGATCTCGACCGTGCTGAGGTCGATCGTCCGCTGCTCGACGTGGTCGAGCAGGCGGCCGGGTGTCGCGACGACGATCTCGGGCCCGCTGCGCAGCGCGCGGACCTGGGGGTCGAAGCCGACCCCACCGTAGATCGTGGTCGAGCGGATCGGTCGGCGGGCGCCGTACGTGCGGACGCTCTCCTCGACCTGGAGCGCGAGCTCGCGGGTCGGGGTCAGGACGAGAACCTTGATGGGTGCTCGCGTCGCGTTGCGGGGGTCGTGACGGATGCGTCCATCGCGATAGTCGCGACGGACGGACGCGGGCAACGGCCCGGGCACGAGCTCGGGGGCGGGTCGCCCGGCATTGAGCAGCTGGAGGATCGGCAGGACGAACGCGGCCGTCTTGCCCGTCCCGGTCTGGGCCGCGGCGAGCACGTCGCGCCCGGCGAGGACGAGCGGGATCGCCTGCTCCTGGACGGGGGTGGGCTCGGTATAGCCCTGGTCCGCGACGACGCGGATGAGCTCGGGCGCAAGCCCGAGTTGATCGAAGGACATGGAATGACGCTCCTGGGCGGGCCCTCCCGCGCGTTGGCGGGGCCCGGTCAGGGCGTGGTGTGGATCGGGGTCGAACGGCGGGAAAGCCGCGGACGCAGACCGGAGCGTCCGACGAGCACGAAGGCGCCAAGCATACCCGATGCGACCGGTTCCCGCGATCGGCCTTCGATGGTCGCGCTCGGGCGCGATACGGGGGCGTCCCTCGTACGGTCGCCGTCTTCAGCGATCGTCGACGCGCCGTGGCCGCTGGGAGCGCCCGCCCGCATCGTCGAGATCGCGCCATGGACGCAGCAGGCGGGCCGCCTCGGCCGGTCCGAACGCCGGGGCCAGGGCGAGCACTCTGGCGAACGAGGCGGCGGCCGTCTGCGCCCTGGTGTTCGAGCCGCCGGCACGAGCCGACTCGGCCGCATCTCGCGCCGCGAGGGCGGCAGACACGCGCAGGACCTCGTCTTCGTCCGGATCGGTCCCGTGGGGCCAGCGCCGGTCGGTGAGCCCGAGTCCAGCGGCCGCCTCCACGAGGCCGGCACCGTCGGTCGGCGTGAGCGTTCGGGCCCGAGCGACAAGCGCGCGCACCTCCGCTGTCCGCGGCCCATAGCGCGTGCGGCCCACGGCGGCGA
>DASVIK010000125.1:0-2601 GCA_036382135.1 Candidatus Limnocylindrales bacterium
GCGTCGGTGCCCCAGCAGGCGTTGCGGTGGGCAGCGTTGGCGGTGGACTGACCGACGAGCCCGCGACCCCGCTAAGCGTGGCAGTGGGCAGCACTGACGATCGGCTGACCGGCGAACTCGCCGCCGCGGTACAGCCGGCGAGCAGCACCAAGCCCATCAATCCAGCAAGAGACGGGACGATCACCGTGCGCGTCGACATGACCGACTCCCTTCTGAGGAGCACCGTCGGCGCACGGGGCGCATGGCGCGGTCCCGGCGGCCGTGTGGCTGGCCGCGCGTCATGCCACATCGGACGTTTCACCGGGCGGTCATGCGACGCAACGCCGGCGTCCGTAGCCACTCGGAGGTCCGGATTGCGGTCGCACCGGCCGCGGGTGACCAGGCCTGAGCACGAGGACGTCGAACGCTCCTCCCTTGGCCTTCGTCGGCCGTCCGGCTGCCGCATGTGTGGGTTCTCATCGTCGCCACACAGCCATGTCAGCGCGCTGCTTCACCAAATGTAGAGGCCCGACGGATCGCCCGCCGGGCCTCTTTCGTGCTCAGATGTGTGGTCGGGGCGGAGCGATTCGAACGCTCGGCCTCCTGAACCCCATTCAGGTGCGCTACCAGGCTGCGCCACGCCCCGAGGCCGCTAAGGGTAGCAGGCCCCGCAACGGGCACGCCGAAGCCGCGCGGGCCGCGCTACGGCCTGTCCGTGGGTGACGCCTCGCGGGCGAGCCAGGCCCGGGCGTCGGCGAGCTCGTCCTTGGACTCGCGGGCCAGCAGGTCAACGAGGCAGCGCCTCACGTCCTTGCCCTCGAACAGGGCGCGGTGGACCTCACGTGCGATCGGCATCTCGACGTCGTAGCGCTCGGCCAGGCCGATGGCGGCTTCGACCGTGTAGGCGCCCTCCGCGACGCCGGGCAGCGAGGTCTCGATCTCGGCCCACTTGCGCCCCGCGGCGAGCTCCACGCCGAGGCGGTGATTGCGCGACAGCGGCGATCCGCAGGTGGCCACGACGTCGCCGAGGCCGGCCAGGCCGGCGAAGGTGAGCGGGTTGGCCCCGGCCGCGATCCCCAGCCGGATCATCTCGGCCAGACCGCGGGTCATGAGCCCGGCCTTGCCGTTGTCGCCGAAGCCCAGGCCGTCGGCCGCCCCGGCGGCGATCGCGATGATGTTCTTGAGCGCCCCGCACAGCTCGACACCGAGCAGATCGCCATTGACATAGATGCGGAACCGGCGCGTGCCGAGGCGCGCCTGGACCCGCTCGGCGAGCGCCAGGTCCAGGGCCGCCACGACCGCCGACGCCGGCAGCCCGCGGGCGATCTCCGCCGCGAGGTTCGGGCCGGACAGCGCCCCGATCCGCGCGGGCTCGATGCCCCCCGCGTCGGCGATGACCTCGGTCATCCGGAGGAGCGTGACCTGCTCGAGGCCCTTGACGACCGAGAGCACGTCGGCGACCGGACTGATCGACGGGCCGATGACGGTCATCGTCGCCCGCACGTAGGCCGAGGGGACCGCCACGATGACGAGATCGGCGCTCGCCACGGCGGCCGGATCGTTGGTCGGCCGGACGCCCGGGGTCAGGTCGACGCCGGGCAGGCGCTCCTCGTTACGGCGCGTGTCCGCGATGCGGGTGGCGCTCTCCTGGGTCCGGCACCAGAGAGTCACCGGCTCGTTCCGGCCGAGCAGGGTCGCCAGGGTCGTGCCCCACGCTCCGGCCCCGATCACGGCGACACGCGCGGGTCCGCGGGTCGATCGGCCGGCGCGATCGGTACCCGACGTCACGATGTCCGGCGGTCCCGATCCGCGGCCGGTCGCGGGCCACCCTTGGGGGCCTGTTTCGCCCCCGCGGCGCGCCCGGGCGCGCTCGTTCGACTCGCCGCGGGCCGACGACCGGGGGGCGCGCCCGCCTTCTTGCGACGCGGCAGCTTGACCGCGCTCCGGTCGCGGAACACGAGCCGGAGCGGCGTGCCCGCGAACCCGAACGAGTCGCGCAGCCGGTTCTCGAGGTAGCGCCGGTAGCTGAAGTGGACCGACGCGGCGTCGTTGGCGAAGAAGACGAACGTGGGCGGCGCGACGGCGGCCTGGGTCGCGTAGAAGATCTTGGGCCGGCGGCCCTTCACGATCGGCGGCAGCTGCCGCTCGGTGGCGGCCGCGAGCAGCCGGTTGAGTTCGCCGGTCGAGATGCGCCGGCGGCGCTCGCCCCAGATGTCGACGGCGGCCTCCAGGACTCGCCCGACCCGCTGCCCGGTCTTGGCGCTGATGCTGATGACCGGTGCGAAGTCGAGGAACGGCACCTCGTGGCGGATCCACTCGACGTACTGCTCGAACGTCTTGTCGGTCTTCTCGGCGACGAGATCCCACTTGTTGATCGCGACGACGAGGCCCTTGCCCTCCTCGACCACATATCCCGCGACGTGGGCGTCCTGGCCGGTCAGGCCCTCCACGGCATCGATGACGAGGACCGCGACGTCCGCCCGGCCGATGGCCTTGAGCGCCCGGAGCGTGGAGTACTTCTCGGCCGCCGGCCCCGAGGCGACCTTGCCGCGGCGCTTGATCCCGGCCGTGTCGATGAGCACGACCTCGCTGCGCCCCCAGGCCAGGCGCGTGTCGATCGCG
>DASVIK010000126.1:0-10686 GCA_036382135.1 Candidatus Limnocylindrales bacterium
CGAGGGTGGCATGGAGGGCCACGAACGCCCGGTGGCTCGCTCCCTGGTCCGACTCGTCACGCCCGACACGCGCCCGAAACGCGTCCGAGGAGAGGACCTCGTCGGCCGCGAAATGCCGGGCGGCGAACGTGGACTTGCCCGAGCCCGCGACGCCGACCAGGACGACGAGGCACGGCTCCGGTATGGCGAGGTCGGTGGTCATCGGGCGATGATGGCGCATGGGCGGCAGGCGGATACCGCCAAGATGGCGGTGGCGTGGGTAGTGCCGCGGTCCGACGCGGCCCCGGCGCCGAGGAGGCTCGGAGATGACGTTCTCGATCGTGGCGCGCGACCCCGCGACCGGGGACCTGGGCGTGGCCGTCCAGTCCAAGTTCCTCGCCGTGGGCGCCGTCGTGCCGTGGGCGCGAGCCGGGGTCGGCGCTGTCGCCACGCAGTCCTTCGCGAATGTGGCGTACGGCCCCGACGGGCTGAACCTGCTGGCGGCCGGCGCGACGGCAGCGGACGCGCTCGCGAGCCTCGTGCGGTCGGACGCGCTCCGCGAGCAGCGCCAGGCGGGCATCGTGGACGGCCGGGGCGCGTCGGTTTCGCACACGGGCCGGAGCTGCCTCGCCTGGGCCGGCGGCCGGACGGGCGACGGTTTCGCCGCCCAGGGCAACATCCTCGCCGGCGGCGTGGTGGTCGACGGGCTCGTCGACACGTACCTGGCCGGCCGGCGACCGTTTCCCGAGCTGCTGGTCGAATGCCTCGTCGCGGCGGACGCGGCTGGTGGCGACCGGCGCGGTCGGGAGTCGGCGTCCGTGCTGGTCGTGCGCGATGCGGCCGGCTATGGGGGCGGCAACGACCGCTGGATCGACCTGCGGGTGGACGACCACCCCGATCCGATCGGGGAGCTCACCCGCATCCTCGACCTGAGCCGCCTGTATGCGGATCGGCCGGTTCCGGCGGACCTGCTGCCCCTCGACGCAGCGCTGGCCGCAGAGCTCCGCCGGTTGCTCGGTCGGGCGGGCTGGGATCCGGGTCGCGCCGGTGGCCGGATCTACGTCCCGATGTGGCCGGACGAGGCGGAACCCGAGCCCGAGCGACCGTCGGTCGGCGAGCCCCGACCGCTGCCCGATGGCTGGGACGACACCTGGCAGGACGCGCTTGTCGGCTGGATGGGCGTGGAGAACCTCGAGGAACGGATCGCGGCCCCCGGCTGGATCGATCCGCGGGTCCTCGCCCACCTGAGACGTGGCGACGGCACCCAGGCGGGCTGACGGGCGTCAGGCCTGCGCGCGGCGGCCTTCCCAGCCGTGCTCGGCCCGGCGGATCTCGTAGCTCGGCTGGTCGTAGACGGCGGGCCCGCGGCGCAGACGCCCGTCCGTGATACGGAACCGTGAGCCGTGCCACGGGCACTCGATGGCCCCGTCAGCGATCGTGCCACCCGAGAGCGGGCCACCGGCGTGCGCGCACTGGTCGTGCAGGGCCAGGATCGTCTCGCCCTGGCGGATGAGCACGAGCGGATTGATGCCGAGTCTGGCTTTCGTGGGCCGGCCCTCGGGGATCTCGCCGTCGCCATCGAGCTCGAGGGCGATCCACTTCACCCCGCCGCCCCGCCAGGCATGCCGGTTGACCATGTTGCCGAAGGCGAAGACGACCTCCCCACCGACGAGCCCGCCCGCGGCGAGGATCGCGAAGCCGACCCAGGACAGGAGGACCGCGACCGTCCGGTCGTGCGGACCGCCGGCCCGGATCGCGAGCGACGCCACGTAGACGAGGAGCGCCACGACCATGAGGCTGGCGTGGAGGGTCGCACGCGTCCGCGCCGTGCCATCGGTATCCGCGTAGTCGGCGAGCCCCACCACCGCCGAGGCGACCATCGTGAGGACGCCGACGAGGATCGCGATGTCCGCACCGACCGGCTGCCCGAACAGGTCGAGAACAAGCGCAAGGGTCAGGGCGCCGATCGGGACGTCCGTCACGACCGCGTGCAGCGGGTGGCCAAGCCACGTGCCGTTGAGCAGGTCCTTGACGGGCCGGATCGGCCGGAAGAGCGCACTCACCCAGCGGTGGTTGAACTCGCCGAACGGTTTCGCCCAGCGATCGTTCATGCCGATGAGCCGGGCAAACAGGTGCGCCATCATCGTCCTCCGCTCCTCCAGCGGATGCTACGTCCGCCGAACGGTGTGCGGATGCGGCTGCGTCCCGCCCATGCCGGGGATCGCCAAGGTCGCCACGAGAACCCGACGGTGCCGGGCGCCTGACCGGCCGCGCTTCCGGTACGCTGGCGGCTCCCGATGACGACCACCGAGCGATCGATCCCCACGCCCGACGCCGGGCGCTCCGATTGGCGGCGGATCCTCGCGATCTTCTGGGTCACCTCGCTCGTCGAGGGCCTGGGCGTAAGCCAGATCTTCGCGTTCCTGCCGAAGTACCTCGAGACGATGGGGCTTCCGGAGGCAGACCGGCTCCGGTTCGTCGGGCTGTTCGGGGCCCTCATCTTCGTCGTGGGCATGCCGCTCGTCCCGTTGTGGGGCGTGTGGGCTGACAAGTACAGCCGCAAGGCCGTCGTGATCCGGAGCGCCCTCGTGGAGGCGGTCGTCTTCATGGCGGTCGCCCTGAGCCGCGAGCCATGGCAGCTGGCGCTGAGCATGCTCCTCGTGGGCTTCCAGCTCGGCAACACCGGGGTCATGCTCGGCGCGATCCGCGACTCCGTGCCCCGACGCCGGATCGGGACCGCGATGGCGGTGTTCGGCGCCGCCGGTCCCATCGGCTTCGCCGTGGGTCCGGTGCTGGGTGGCGTGATCATCGACCGGCTCGGCTGGGGGATCCCGGCCGTCTTCACGGTGTCGGCCGGGCTGTCGATCGGCACCGCGCTGCTCATCGGCCTCGGGTCGCGCGAGGTCCGTCCCGAGGTCGTCCCGTCCGGGCCGGTGCTCCGCCTGGCGTTCGGGGCCGTCCGGGGCGTCGCGTCCGACCTGCCGACCCGCCGCATCTTCGCGATCTTCTTCGTCGCGTTCCTCGCCAACCAGATGACCCGGGCCTACGTGCCGGTCCTCGTGGCACACGCCAACGGCCCGATCGATGAAGCGAGCGCCGTCGGGCTCGTCACGGGGACGGCCGCCCTGGTGGGCGCGCTGTTCGCGCCGCTCGGTGGCTGGCTGGGCGACCGGATCGGCTATCGCTGGGTGCTCGTCGGGTCCCTCGTCGGCTCGGGCATCGCGGTCGTCGGGATGCCCCTCGCCCCGAACGTGCCGGTCCTCGCCCTCGTCGCCGTCGTCGTCGGCGCGCTCTATGCGACGGTCGCGCCGATGGTCTTCGCCCTCCTCGGCACGGAGGTGCCGCCCGAGCGCCGATCCCAGACGCTCAACCTCGTCTACTTGCCGCTGTACCTGGGCGGGATCGTGGGACCGCTGCTCGCGTCGTTCGTCGTCACGTTCGGCATCGCCGCACCCTTCGTCGTCGGCGCCGTCGTCTTCGTCATCGGCGGGGTGCTGGTGGCCGTGCAGGCGCGCCAGAAGACCTCGTCCGACGCGGACGCGGCCGGCGGGCGCCAGGAGGCGGACGCGCTGGAGTTCGAGGCGGAGGGGACGATCGAGTCGCGGCCGGGCTGAGCCGGCCCGGGGTTACGCCGGCAGCTCGCGCTCCGCTGGCCCCGTGTAGCGCATGTCCGGCCGGATCAGCTTGGCCGCGCTCACCTGCTCGATCGCATGGGCGGTCCAGCCCGCGTGGCGCGCGAGCGCGAAGACCGACGGGTAGAGGGCCGGCTCGAGGCCGAGGCCCTGCATGACCGCGGCGGCGTAGTACTCGACGTTCGTCTTGAGCACGCGACCGGGCTTCAATTCGGCCAGCACGCGCAGGACGGTGTCCTCGACCTTCACCGCGTTTTCGAGCCACTCGGCGTTGCCGCCCATCTGCTCGGCGACCGTCCGGAGGGCGGCCGCCCGCGGGTCGTACGCCCGGTAGATCCGGTGGCCGAAGCCCATGACGCGCTCGCCGCGTCCGACGAGGTCGCGAACCCAGGCCTCCGCGCGGTCCGGCGAGCCGATCTCGTGGAGCTGGTTGACCACCTCGGCCGGCGCGCCGCCGTGGAGCGGGCCCTTCAGGGCGCCGATCGCCCCGCACACCGCCGATGCGATATCGCTCCGGGTGGAGGTGATGACCCGGGCCGTGAAGGTCGAGGCGTTGAGGCCGTGCTCCGCGCCGACGATGAAGTACGCATCCAGCGCCCGCGCGGCCGCAGGGTCCGGCGCGACGCCGTTGAGTTGCTGGAGGAACCCCGCGGCCAGGCCGAGGGACGTGTCCGTCTCGACCGGCTCGAGGCCCTTGCGCAGCCGTCCGAACGCCGCCAGCGCCGACGGCGCGAACGCGGTCAGGGCGCGTGCCTGTTCCGGGGTGGGTGGCCAGGTCAGGCGCTGCGTGGCGCCCCAGACCGAGACGGCGGTGCGCAGGGCATCCATCGGATGCGCCTCGCGTGGCAGCTCACGGAGCGCTGTGAGCACCGCCGGGGGGACCGGTGCGGGCGGGAGGACGGCATCGGGATGCCATTCGCCGGTCCAGAGCAGGTCGGTGACCTGGGCGTACGTGCCGCGCTCGACCAGCTGGCTGATGCGGTAGCCGCGGTAGAGCAGGCGGCCGTTCTTGCCGTCGACCAGTCCGATCGCGCTCTCGGCGCCGATGACCCCTTCGAGCCCCGGGGAGTAGGGCCGCTCGTCCTTGGCGGGTGGGGCCTCGACGGCGCCGGCGGCGGGCTTGTCGGTCATGGCGTCGATGGTAGCCCTCGGCGCGGCCCCGTGCCGTGCAGCTCAGCCCCGGGCGAGGAAGCGCTCCACCTCGGCCACGAAGCGCTCCGGATCGCCGTGGTGCGCGGCATGCTTCTGCCCCGGCAGGACGACGATCCGCCCGTCGGGGAGGGCCTGGTCGAGCGCCTCCGTGCCGGCGGCGAAGACCGCGCGGCTGTCCCGGCCGAGCAGCTGGAGGACGGGGACCCGGACCGCGCCGCCGAGGCGCCGGATCGCCGTCGCGTCTCCGTCGCCAAACTCCGCCGTGAGCTCGCGGACGAGCGTGTGCGCCGCCGCGAGCCGGATCGGCCAGACCGGGTTCGCCTGGAACGCCGCGAACTCGTCGGCGGTCATCCCCACGACCTCGGTCATGAAGGCGCGCATAAGCTCGACCCGATTGCCCGCGGCCTCGAGTTCCACGAGCCGCTCGACGAGCCCCGGCCGGTCGAACGACATCCCGGCCGGCGCCGGCGCGCTCTCGTAGACGACGAGTCGACCGATGCGCGACGTAAGCGGGGCCGCACCGAGCGCGACGCGCCCGCCGAACGAATGGCCGAGCACGTCCACCACGCCCCCGACTCGGCCGGCGATGGCCTCGACGACGGCCGCCACGTCCTCGTACTCGCGCTCGATGGCATAAGGGGTACCGGCGGATGCGTCGCCGCTGGCCCCGCGGCCTCGACGGTCCATCGCAATCACCCGGCGCCGCGCGGCGAACATCGGCCCGACGACGCGGAACGTCGTGTGGTCGGCCGTCGCGCCGTGGATGAGCAGGAGCGGCGGCCGGGGCGAGGTCGGCAGGGGACCGCCTTCGTCGGTCTCGAACCAGGCGATCGGCGTGCCATCCCGCGAGGTGACACGACCGGACGGCGGCCCCGGATCGAGCGGCGACCAGATGTCGGCGCCGGCCGAGGCCAGGCCCAGCTGGGCCTGGCCGCCCGGACGCCAGGCGTAGCGGACGTCGGGCTGGCCCTCCTCGTTGGCCGCCCCGTCGCCGAACCAGATGGCGGTGAATCCCTGGCGCTCGTAGAAGGCGCGGGCGTCGGCATTCACCTGGAACGTGTACAGGTCCAGGCCGTCCGGCCGGCGCTCCCTGGCCAGGGCGACGAAGCGGCGGCCGATGCCTCGGCGCCACCAGCCGGGTTTGATGTAGAGCTGGTCGAGGAACCCGTCGCCGAGCGCCATCAGTCCGACGATCTCCGTACCGGCGACGGCGACCCAGGTCTCGCTCGACGGGACGAGGGTCTCCCGGATCCACGTTCGCCACTCGTCGTCGGTGTGGGCGAGCGGAAACGCGTAGGTCGCATGGAATGACGCGAGGAACACCTCCGCGATCGCTGCGGCGTCCTCGGGACCGGCACGCCGCAGGACGACCGGCCCCGGCTGGTCAGGCTCGGATGGCATCCGCGGGCAGCCGCGCGGCGGCCGCCTCGTCCATGAACCAGGTCGCTCCGCCGCGGCGCGCGAGCTGTGCCGGCCAGCGGGACGGGTCACGTCGCGGTCCGAAGATCTCGCCGAGCACCGCGGCCTTGCCCGCGCCGTGGGTGATCGCGAGCAGCTCGCCGGCCGTGCCGAGGATCGCGGGATTGAGGGTCACCCGCTCGACGTGGGGCTCGACGTGGGTCGGCGCGGGGATCGCCAGCGCGAGCTCCGGCGAGCCGAGGGCTGCACTGCCCGGGAAGACTGACAGGACGTGACCGTCCGGGCCGATCCCGACGAGCACGAGGTCGAACGCCGGCCAGCCCGTCTCGTCGATCCGGACCGACGAACGAACCTCGTCGGCGTACGTGGCGGCGCACCACGCGGCTCCGCGCGCCTCCCCGATCGCGACACCGCACGGGAACGGGTGGAGCTGATCGAGCGGCAGCGGGATGCCGGCGTCACGGCCGACCTCCACGTCGATGCCCGACGCGCCCGTGCCCGATTGCCCGCTGAACGCCGCCCCGGCGAGCAGTGCCTGGTCCACGAGGATGACGTTCGAGAGCGGGTGGTCGCGGGGCACGAACCGGTCGTCGCCGAACCAGACGTGCACGCGATCCCACGGGACCGCGTCGCGCAGTGGCGCCGTCGCGAGGAGGTGGTAGATCGCGACCGGCGTCGACCCTCCGGTCGTGGCGAAGTCGGCGCGGCCGCGACGCCCGACGGCCCGCGTGAGGCTGGCGGCGATCCGCTCCGCCGCCGACCGGGCCACCGCCCCTTCGTCGGCCAGGACGTGGACGGTGGGCTCCGTCGCCGGATCGTGCGTCATCCGTGCCACCGGGGGCAGGTCACTCGCCGCTCAAGCGGGCCGCCATGCGGATCGCATCGCGGGCGATCCTGTCGGGCCCGCCGGACTCGACCGCCTCGCCCAGCAGGTCGACCTCCGTGCGTCGGGCCGCGAGGAACGCACGGTCGAGCGCCTCGACGCCATCGAGCCAGACCCGGACGTGGACGGTCTCCGCCTCGGCGGTCACGTCTGCCCGCAGCTCGGAGCCCCGTCGCTCGGCCAGGATCTCGACGCGCAGGGTCGTCCCGGCCGGCATCGACGAGCCGACTGGGCGGACCACGACGGCCACCTCCGAACGTCCGGACCGGAGCTGGCCCACGAGGCCGCGATGGAGCGGCGCCTTGACGCCGGGCCGGCCCCCCGGTCGCGCGGCGATCTTCGCGGCGGCCTTTGCCGCGGCCGAGGACCCCTCCACCGGAGCCAGGGTCCGGGCGACGGTCATCCCGAGCCGCGACGCGAGCCATGCGACGTGGTACACGGGTTTGACCACGTTCGTCGTGCCCGGCGCGCCCGTCTCGTCGCGCGTGCCGTACGTGACGGCAACGCGCTTGATCGAGGTGAGGAACGGGGTGAACTCGGGCAGGTCGAAGGCCGACGCGATCGCCTCCCGCCAGCGGCTCTGGCGGACGAGCGCGAAGTCACTCACGACGAACCCGTAGCGGTCCATGGCCGCGGCCAGCTCACGCACGCGATGGAGCCCGTCGCCGCTCCACGTGGATCCGTCGACCACGAGCCGGTCGGCCATCGCGAGGAGGTCGCGGGCCGGCTGCGTCGCGAACGGCGGCTCGCCCGGCCACCACAGCGTCACGGGCAGGTCGTGGATGAGCAGCGGCGCGACGATCGCCTCGAGGTGGCGTCCGGCAGCGCCGCCGGCGGTGATGAAGATCTGCTCGGCGCACGTCTCCGCCGCATCGGCCCGCGGCAGCACGCAATATGCCTGGATCTGCGCATCGAGCCACGACCGGCTCTCCGGGTCGGCCGAGGTGAGGATGAGCGTCCGGGACGGAAGCTTGCCGATGAGCTGCTGGATGACGGCCGCGGCGTGTTCGCCGATCTCCGGCCGGCGGGCGACCACCACGAGGTTCATCACGCTCGTCCGGGCGGCGACGTGGCGCTCCTCCACGCCGGCGACGATGTTCGTCGGCCGGGGGAGGCTCCAGATGCGGGCGAGCTCCCGCTCGATGTCGTCGATGCTGTGCGCGCGGGACGACCAGCGGAGGGCGGGCTCACCGGGCAGTTGGGGCGCCTCGGTGATGACGAGGCCGCCCACGTCGGGATCGCCGGCGGCCGCGGCCATCAGATGCGCCGCCAGCGCCGACCGTCGCGTTCGAGGAGCGCGTCGGCGGCCGCGGGGCCCCAGGTCCCGGCCTCGTAGTTCGGGAAGTCGGGCGACGGCTCGTCCGCCCAGGCGTCGATGATCGGCGTGACGATGCCCCAGGCCTCCTCCACCTCGTCGGCTCGGGTGAACAGCGCCGCGTCGCCGAGCAGAGCGTCGAGGATGAGCGTCTCGTAGGCATCCGGGGAATCCACGCTGAACGCCGACCCGTACGTGAAGTCCATGTTCACGGCCCGGACGTCGATGCCCAGGCCTGGCACCTTCGCCCCGAAGCGCAGCAGGATGCCCTCGTCCGGCTGGATGCGCATCGCGAGGAGGTTCGGCTCGGGATCCGCGCCGGCCTCGGTGAACAGGCGATGCGGCACCGCGCGGAACTGGATGGCGATCTCCGACGAGCGCTTTGGGAGGCGCTTGCCGCTGCGGACGTAGAACGGGACACCGGCCCAGCGCCAGTCGTCGATCTCGAGCCGGGCGGCCACGAACGTCTCGGTCTCCGACGCCGCGTCGACCGCCTGCTCCTCGCGGTAGCCGGGCACCTCCTGCGCGGCGACCCAGCCCCGGCCGTACTGGCCGCGGACCACGTCCGTGGCGATCTCCGCCCGGGTCTTCGGCGCGACCGCGCGCAGGACCTTGACCTTCTCGTCGCGCAGCGCGTCCGCGTCGAAGCTCGCCGGCGGCTCCATCGCCACGAGGCTGACCAGCTGCATCAGGTGGTTCTGGAGGAAGTCCCGGATGGCCCCGGTCTCCTCGTAGAACGCCCCGCGGGCCTCGATCCCGATCGACTCCGCGACCGTGATCTGCACGTGGTCGACGTACCGGCGGTTCCAGATCGGCTCGAAGATCCCGTTGCCGAACCGGAAGACGAGCAGGTTCCGGACCGTCTCCTTGCCCAGGTAATGATCGATCCGGTAGACCTGCTTCTCGCGGAAGACCTTGCCGACCTCGCGGTTCAGGCGGACGGCCGAATCGAGGTCGCGCCCGAACGGCTTCTCGATGACGACCCGCCGCCAGCCGCCACCGTGCATCTCGTGGTCGAGCCCGGCCCGGCCGAGCTCGCCGATGATCTCGGGGAAGGCCGACGGCTGCGTCGCGAGGTAGTACAGGCGATTGCCGGCGGTGCCGTGGTCGGCGTCGCACGTGTCGAGGTGCTGGCTCAGGTGGGCGTACGCGGCCGGATCGTTGAAGTCGCCCTGGAGGTAGGTGATGCGCTTCGCGAACTCGGCCCAGACCTGCTCGTCGAGGGGCAGGACCCGGCTGTACTTCTCGAGCGACGCCCGGATCTCGGCCTGGAACGACGGGTCCGTATACGGCCGCCGGCCGATCGCGACGAGCATGAACTCGTGGGGCAGCAGGTTCGTCCGCCAGAGCTGGTAGAGGGCCGGGATGACCTTGCGGTGGGCGAGGTCGCCCGTCCCGCCGTAGAGCACGAACACGAACGGATCCGGCATCCGCTCGAGGCGGAGGCCCTCGCGGAGCGGGTTGTCGTGCTTGTCGCTCGCCTTCTCGGGCCGCTTCTTGCCGGCTCGTGCCAGGCGCAGGTCGCGCATCGTCCGGGGAACGTCCTTGGCCGCCTTGGCGGCGCCGGCCGGCGCCGCCGTCGCGATCGGTTCGGCCGAGGCCGGCGTGGGAGCGGCGACAGCGGCGTCGGGCGCCGGATCCGCTTCCTTGCGCTCGGGCGTGGGCTCGGGCTTGGCCTTTGGCATGGTCCGCTCAGCGCTCCTCGGCCTCGATCTCCATCACCTTGCGAAGGCGCCGGACGTGACGGGGCTCGCCCGAGAAGCGGGCCCGGAGGAACGCCCGGCAGCATTCCAGCGCCAGCTCGATCCCGACGATCCGGGCGCCGAGACACAGCACGTTCATGTCGTCGTGCTCGACGCCCTGCCGGGCGGAGTACGTGTCGTGGCAGACGGCGGCCCGGATGCCCCGCATCTTCGTGGCGGCGACCGAGGCGCCCACCCCGCTGCCGCAGATGAGGATGCCGCGCTCGGCGTCGCCCTCCTGGATGGCCCGGCCGAGCCTCCGGCTGAAGTCCGGGTAGTCGTCACCCGGGTCGCCCCCGTCACCGCCGAGGTCGATGAACTCGTGCTCCGGGGCCGCGCTCCGGAGCGTCCGCAGCAGCTCGGCCTTGAGCCCGGCGCCTCCGTGGTCGGCCGCGAACGCGATACGCATCAGGGCCGCCCCCGCCGCAGGCCGGCCGGCTGGTGACCGGGATCGAGGGTCGGCACGCGGCCGTGGATCTCGCCGCGCGACACCCTCCGGGCGAGCTCCGTCACCCGGTCGACCGTCAACCCCAGGTGCTCGAAGATCGTCGGCGCGGGCGCCGA
>DASVIK010000127.1:0-7503 GCA_036382135.1 Candidatus Limnocylindrales bacterium
CCGCGGCGTCGTTCCGCGGTTGGGCACGGGTGGGCCTCGGCGAGATGGGGCGCGCGCGACACCCGCGATCGCATCGATGGATGCAACCTTGCAGACCGCGGGCGAGTGTATCGCGTGCGCGACTGGAGGGTCAAACCGGGCCCGGTTGCGGGCTATGCACCCTGGGCGGGGACCGTCACCGGCCTTTCGGCGGGCCCTGCCGGGACGCTCGTCCGCCTCACCGGCCGTGCGCCCCTATACTGCCGACCTTGTGAGTCGACGACCCTGGGCCTGTCTCTTCGAGATCGTCGAGACGCTCGTCCTGACCCTGCTCATCTTCCTCGTCATCCAGAACTTCGTCGCTCAGCCGTACCGCGTCCAGCAGCAGTCCATGGAGCACACGCTCGAGCCCGAGCAATACGTGCTCGTCGACAAGCTGACCCCTCATTTCGGCCCGTACAACCGGGGCGACATCGTCGTCTTCAGCCCGCCCGCCTCCTGGACGCAGCAGGCGGACGGTACCCCGTATATCAAGCGGGTGATCGCCGTGGGCGGCGACGTGGTCGAGGTCAAGGACGACGGCACGGTGTGGGTCAACAACACGAAGCTGACCGAGCCGTACCTGTTCGCTCTCGACGGCCAGGCCCAGCCGACGGTCGCCTCGGGTCAGAGCCGCTGGGTCGTGCCGCTCAACGAGCTGTTCGTCATGGGCGACCATCGTGAGAAGTCGGCCGACTCGCGGGCCTTCGGCACCGTTCCCGTGAGCGCGGTCATCGGACGGGCCTGGCTCCGGTACTGGCCCTTCGATACCTTCGGGATCCTCTCGACCCCGAGTCATCCGGAGCTCGCGTCCCCGGCTCCATGAACCCGCTGCTCGCCGTCGCGGCGATCGTGGTGACGGCCGGCGCCGTCGTCGGTGTCGCGGCCCGCGACGGCCGGATCGCCCTGGCCGGCCTGGCCGGCGTGCTCGTCGTGAGCCCGTTCCTCGCCGACCCGCTGCCGCCACTCCTGGCCCTGCTGGTCCGTGTCGTCGCGGCCCTCCTCGCGGTCTATCTCGCCTGGATCGCCGTTCGATCGCCCGGCTCGGTCACCCGCGGGTCGCTCCTCGGCTGGCCGGTCGAGGCCCTCATCGCCGCGGCCGCCTGGCTGATCGGATTCGGGACGGCGGGCCTCGGCGCCCCTCCGCTCGGCCTGCCGGAGGCGCAGGCGGCCGGCTTCGCGCTCGTGGCATTGGCGGTCGGACCGATCGTCTCCGGCCGCGACGTCTACCGTCTCGGAAGCGGCGCCGTCCTGCTCGTGAGTGGCGTGCTCCTGATCCGTGCCGCGCTCGCGGGGACGCCGTCGCAGCTCGAGGAGCTCGTGAGCGCCGCCCTCTTCATCGGCCTCGGCGGCGTCGTGGCGTTCCTGGTCACGGAGGCCGCGGAGGCCGGCGCCGCGGGCGGCGCGGTCCTCGACGAGCTCCCCGACCCCGCGACGGTGCACGCGTCGCGCGTCGCGACGGGCGGCCGATGAGCACCGCCGCGAGCGACACCGGGCGGGTCGGCTCGGACCCGTGAGCGTCCTGCCGTTCCTCGGGTTGGCCTTCGGCGGCGCGGCCGCCAGCCTGCTCCTGCGCCGACGGGTCGCCGCCTCCGCGATCGTCGGGCTGCTGGCGCTCGTTGCGGCCACGATCGCGGCGGCGGCGATCCGGCCCGACGACGCCCTGGCCATCGCCGGCAGCGGCCTGACCGGGTCGGCCTTCGGCCGGCTCTTCCTCGTGCTCGTGACCGGCTCGGCGACCGTGCTGGTCGGCATCGCCCTGGCGACCGGCTGGACGCGCAACCTGCCGGGCGCGCTCCTCGCCGGCCTCGGCGGGATCGGGCTGGCCCTGAGCCTGCCCGATCCCACGATGGCCGCCCTGGCCACGCTCATCGGAGGCCTCGCCGGCGTGCTCATCACGCTGCCCGGGACCGTGACGCCGCGCGCGGTCGCCGTCGCGGCCCGCGAGGTGCGGGCGATCGCCGTCGGCGGGGCCCTGGTGCTCCTCGCGATGGCCTGGATCAGCCGGCCGCTCGGCTCCCTCGCCGAGGACACGGCGGTCTTCGGCCTCGCCTACCTCGCCGTGGCGGTCGGGATGGCGATGCGCTTCGGCGCGATCCCGTTCCACCTGTGGGCGGCCCGGGTGGCCGACGCAGCGCCCGAGGTCGCCCTGCCCCTGCTCATCGCCTGGGGTCCGGCGGCCCTCGCGGTCGTCGGGCTGGCCTGGATCGACGGGTCGATCGCCCCCGTTGCGCCGCTGACCGGCCAGCTGCCGATCGAGCACCTCGTCATCGTCCTGATCGGGCTCGCATGTCTCGTCCTCGGCGCCATCGCCGCCTGGGTCCAGGAGGATCTCGAGCACGTCGCGGGATACGCGACCGTGCAGGACGCGGGGGTCGTCATCCTCGCGTTCGCGGTCCTCGACCCGGCCGTCTGGGAACCCAGCCGGACCTGGATCCTCGTTCTCCTGGCCGTCCGCACGGCCTTCGCCGCCTGGGCCGTGGCGATCCGGGCCCGCTTCGGATCGCGCCGGATCCGCGAGCTGCGGGGCTGGGCCCGCCGATCGCCGATGCTCCTCGTCGCGCTCATCGCGATCGGGGCGACCAGCGTGGGCTGGCCCGGCCTCCTCGCCTTCGACGCCCGGGCCAGCGTGATCACCCTGGCGTTCGACGGCCCGGTCCGCGGACTCGTCCTCGTCGCGGTCTTCCTGCCGCTCCTCTACTACGGGCGCCTGCTCGCGATCGGGTTCGCCCGCCCGACGCCGGAGGTCGCTGCTGTCGCCGACGACCGGCCGCGTGCGCTGGCCCGGGCGGCCGGCGGCAGCGCCGCGTCGACGTCCGGGCTCGAGACGCTCGGCCGCCTCGTCGCGGTCAATCGCGGCCCGCTCGTGGCGAGCCTGGTGCTCGTACTCGCGGCGTCGGCGGTCACGATCGCCGGTGGCGGTTTCGGGTTCGTGGGGGTGACCGCCGCGGCGGTCGAGGCGGCTCCGGTCGTCACCGGCGGCAACGACCTGCCGGGCAGCGGACCCGGACCGAGCGGGCAGAGCCCGGCGCCCGCCGACCAGGGCGGGCCGAGTCCCGCACCGAACGGGCCGAGTGGGTCGCCGGGCTCGTCGGGCGATTCGAGCGCGCCTCCGTCGCCGTCGCGGTCGCCGTCGCCGAGCGTCGCCCGTCCATCGCCCAGCCACAGCCCGTCGCCCAGTGTGTCGCCCGGCGCCAGCGGGTCGCCGCAGCCCACGAAGAGCCCGACGCCGAGCCGCAGCCCTCGTCCGAGCGGGTCGTTCGCGGCCTGACCCTGGGGCGTGACGCCGGCCGGGGGCGGCCGGCCGATCACTCGTCCGGGGCGAGCACCCAGCGATCGACGTCCCGGTCGTACTCGTGAAGCTCGCCGGGCTCGAACCACATCGCCAGTTCCGCCGCGGCGGTCTCGGGCGAGTCGGAGGCGTGGACGAGGTTCTGGGCCGTCTCGAGCGCGAAGTCGCCCCGGATCGTGCCGGGCGCCGCCTGGTTCGGGCGGGTCGCGCCGTTGATCGTGCGCACGTTCGCGATCGCGTCGGGCCCCTCGAGCGCGAGCGCGACGAGCGGTGCCGAGGTGATGAAGTCCACGAGGCCGGCGAAGAACGGGCGCTCGCGGTGGACCGCGTAGTGGCGCTCGGCGAGGGCCCGGTCGACCTGGACGAGCTTGAGCGCGATGAGCTTGAGTCCGCGCGACTCGTAGCGCTCGAGGATCCGACCGACGAGCAGCCGCTGGACGCCATCGGGCTTGATGAGGACGAGAGTGCGTTCGGTCACGATCCCTCCAGGTGGTCGAGCGATGCGGCGTCGGGCTCGTCGCCGGACGTGGTCGCGGCCTGGTCCCCGGCCTCGGGCGGGACGACGGCCGCCGCGGCGAACGAGCGCCGGGCTTCTCCCTCCCTGCCGACGAGCCGGAACGCGTCGCCGCGGATGAGGTCGAAGGCCGGGCCCTCGCGGTCCCGGGCCAGATCGAGGACGGCCGGCGCGAGGGCCGGGGCGACACGCAGCGCGAGCGCCAGCTGGATCGCCGCGGACGCCGGGTCGTCGGCCGCGAGCGCGGCCTCGGCAGCGTGGAGCGCCCGGCTGCCGTCGGGCAGCGTCCCGGAACCGGGAGCGGGTACTGGGCGCCGGTCGCTCGCGGCATCCGCCGGCGACGCGTGATCCGCCGGGTCGGTCGGGCCCGAGCCACCCGGAGCCGAGTGGTCCGCGGTACCGGACCCCTCCCCCGCACCGGCCGAACCGCTTGCCTCGGCAGTCGTGCCCGACCCGACGCCGGCCACCCGTCGGGCGGCCGAGGATCCGGCGATCCCGAGGGCCTCGGGCTGGGCGACGACCTCGACGCCCGCCTCGCGCGGCCAGATGGACGATCGGGGCAGCCCGGCGAAGATCCCGTCGAGTGACCGATCGGCCCGCCCGATGGCGCGGTCGGCCAGCCGGCGGGCCTCGCCCGGCCGACCCAGGGCGGCCTGCGCCTCGGCGGCGATGACGAGTCCCATCGTGGTTTCGTGGCCGGCCTCGAGGTACGCGTCGGCCGCCTCGCCGGCGCCGGGCAGGTCGCCGGTCCGCCAGCGCACCTCGGCGAGGTCGATCAGGGCCTCGTCGTCCAGGACGCCGTCGCCGGCCATCGTCTCGAGCTCGGCGCGGGCGAGCGAGAGGGACCCCGTGCGAAGGTGGAGCGTCGCCATGCGCTGGTCGGCGGTCCGTTCTCCCGAGCCGGCGTCCCGGTGGCGTCGACCGGCCTTCGGGGTGGTCATGCCGGCAGCCGCAGGCTGCGGTCGAGCGTCGTGCCCGTCCGCGGCGGCGCGACGACGGCCAGGCGCAGGACCTCGTCGCGGATGAGCCCGGCCGCGACCCGCCGGATGTCCTCGGAACTGACCTCGGTGACGGCGGCGAGCGCCTCGTCGAGGGTCATGACCCGGTCGTGGAGCGCCTCCTGGCCGCCGATCCACGAGGTGAGGTGACGGGTCTCGTCCATGCGCAGCTCGAGGCCGCCCGAGAGGTAGGCCTTGGCCTTGGCCAGCTCGTCGGCCGGGACGAGCTCGTCGCGCAGCCGGGCAAGCTCGACGAGGATCGCCTCGAGGGCCGGCTTCAGGTGCTTCGGGTCGACGCCGGCGGAGATGCCCAGGACGCCCGCGTCCGCGTAGTCGGCGATGCCCGACCCCACGTCGTAGGCCAGCCCCTTCTCCTCGCGCACCGAGAGGAAGAGCCGGCTGCTCATCCCGTCGCCGAGGACGGTGTTCAGGACGGCCAGCGTCCACGAGTCCGGATGGTCGCGCCGCAGCGACGGCACGCCCACCGCGAGATGGGCCTGGGTCGCGTCGCGATGGCCGAGCAGGAAGCGCTCGCCGGCCGGCAGAGTCGGCGCCGGTGCGAACGTCGGGAACGTGCCGTTGCCCGACCCGAAGGAGCGCTCGACGAGGGCCACGGCGTCGTCGTGGGCGAGGTCCCCGGTGATCGCGACCACGACATTGGAGGGGCGGTAGCGGTCGGACCAGAAGCGCCGGATCGTGTCCTCCGGGAGGACGCGGATGCCGGCCTCGTCGCCGCAGATCTCGCGGCCCAGGGGCCCGTTCCCGAACATCGCCTGCTGGAAGAGGATCTGGCAGTACTCGGCCGGATCGTCGAGGTAGCTCCGGATCTCCTCGACGATGACCTGTCGCTCGCCCTCGATCTCGGTCGAGGCAAGCGTGGGCCGTACGATGAGCTCGCCCAGGACGTCCATCCCGCGTGCCATCTCGCGCAGCGGCGTGCGGACCCAGTAGACGGTCGACTCGCGGTCCGTGGCGGCGTTGAACGAGCCGCCCACCCCCTCGATCGCCTCGGAGATCGCCCGGGTCGACGGATAGGCCGTCGTGCCCTTGAAGGTGATGTGCTCCATGAAATGGGCCACGCCCGCCTCTTCGGGCGTCTCCAGGCGTGACCCGGCCAGGACGTACGCCGCGATGGAGACCGAGCGCGCCGCGGGCAGCCGGGCGCTGATGACGCGCGGCCCGTGAGGCAGCGCAGTCCGTTCGAACATCGGACCGATGGTACAGGAACCGGCCGGAGCCCCGGATACGGGCCCCGGCCGGCGATGGGTCACCGCATGAGTCGCGGCCGAGCGGGCGCCCCGTCTACTTGATGAACGTCTGGATCCAGTCCTTGGCGAAGTAGATGGCGAACGCGATCGCGACGGCCCACATGAGCCAATGGATCTCGCCCAGCTTGCCCTTGATCACCTTGATGAAGACCCAGCTGACGAAGCCGGCGCCGATGCCCACGGTGATGTCGTAGGTCAGCGGCATGAGGATGATCGCCAGCAGGGCCGGGATGCCGTCCTCGACGTCGGCGACGTTGATGTCCTTGATGAGCGTGAACATCAGGTACCCGACGACCACGAGCGCGGGTGCGGTCGCCTGGGACGGGATGATGCCCGCCAGGGGCGCGAGGAAGACCGCGAGCAGGAACAGGACGCCGGTCACGACCGAGGCGAACCCGGTCCGGCCGCCCTCGGCGACGCCCGCCGCGCTCTCGATGTACGTCGTGTTCGACGACACGCCGCCGAAGCCGCCGGCGATGGCGGCGACGGAGTCGACGATCAGGACCCTCCCGATGCCCGGCACCGACCCGTCCGGCTCAGCCAGACCCGCCTCGGCGGCGATGCCGGTGACCGTGCCCATGGTGTCGAAGAAGTCGGACAGCATGATCGCGAAGATCGTGAGGACCGCGGCCAGGAACCCGAGCTTGGTGAACGCCTGGAACGGATCCTGGAGACCGAGGCCCAGCGTCGAGAAGTTCGGCGTGATGGTGATCTGCGTCGGGACCGTCGCCACTCCCGCCAGGAGGGCGACGACCGTCGTGATCGCGATGCTGATGATCAGCGCGGCCCGGATCTTCATCGCGAACAGGGCCACGGTGATCGCCAGGCCGAGCAGGAACACGAACTGGCCCGCGGTCGTCGGGAATGCCAGCGTGACGAGCGTGCCGTCGCAGAACCCGAGCGTGGCCGAGTCCGGCGCGCAGTTGGAGACGATCATCCCACCGTTCGCGAAGCCGATGAACAGGATGAACAGGCCGATGCCGACGCCGATCGAGCGCTTGAGCGCCAGCGGCACGGCATTCATGATCGCTTCGCGCAGGCCGATGACGACGAGGATCGTGATGACCACGCCCTCGATGACGATGACGCCCATCGCGCCCTTCGCATCGAGCCCCTTCGCGGTCAGCGTGAAGGCGACGATCGCGTTGATGCCGAGGCCGGCGGCCAGAGCGAACGGGTAGTTGCCGATCACCCCCATCGCGATCGTCATGATCCCGCCGATCAGAGCGGTCCCGGCCGAGACCGCGACGGGATCGAGACCGAGCGGCTTGGCGATGATGCCGGGATTCAGGAAGATGATGTAGGCCATGACCACGAACGTGGTCACGCCGGCTCGGATCTCCGTTCCGAGGCTCGTGCCACGTTCGGAGAACTTGAAATACGACGCGATCGCGTCCACGGGCGGCTACCCTC
>DASVIK010000128.1:0-17233 GCA_036382135.1 Candidatus Limnocylindrales bacterium
CCGGTCACGGTCAAGTGGTTCTGCTGCCTCGGCGGCGGCGACGACCCGAGCACGCTCAAGGTCTTCGACACGCTGATCAAGGAGTTCAACGCGTCGCAGAAGCACATCATCCTGCAGCTCGACCATGTCGCCTACGAGGGCGCCCGTGACGCGTTCGCGACGCGGCTTGCCTCGGGCAACGCGCCCGACATCGTCGGTCCGCTTGGCGTCGGCGGCACGAATGCCTTCGCCGGCCAGTGGCTCGACCTCACCCCGTACATCGCCAGCAACAACATCGACCTGAGCGGCTTCGACCAGGGGGTGATCAACCTCAACAAGGCGGGCGGCAGTGCCCAGTACGGCCTCCCGTTCGCGATCTACCCCTCGGAGCTGTATTTCCAGCCCGACATGTTCAACGAGGTCAAGCTCAATCCGCCGCCAACGACCTACGGCACCCAGTACCAGATGCCGGACGGTTCGATGGTCGACTGGAACTACGACACGCTGCGCCAGGTCGCGATGCAGCTGACCCTCGACACGAAGAACAGGAATGCCCTCGATCCGGCCTTCGACCCGAAGCACATCGTCCAGTACGGCTTCGAGCCCCAGCGGGACGACCTCCGGACGATGGGTGCCGCGTTCTTCGCGAAGGGCAAGCTCCTGTCCGACGACGGCAAGACCGTCCAGATCCCGGACGCCTGGGCGGCCGCCTGGAAGTGGGTCTACAACGGGATGTGGAAGGACCACTTCATCATGACCGGCCCCACCTTCCAGGGGCAGGCCTTCAACGGCGGGGGCTACGCCTTCAACTCGGGCAAGGTGGCGATGCAGGAGAACTACCTCTGGGACGTCTGCTGCGTCACCGATGCCGGCGGGAACTGGGACCTCGCCGCGCTGCCCTCGTACAACGGCACCGTGACGGCACCCATCAACGCCGACACGTTCCGCATCACCAAGGGCACGAAGCATCCCGATGAGGCGTTCACCGCGCTCAGCTACCTCGTCCTTGGCGCCGGCAAGACCCGGCTGCTGAACTCGATCTCGGCCTTCCCGGCCCTCAAGGCCGACCAGGCCAGCTTCTTCGCCCAGCTGGAGCTGCAGAAGAACGACAAGGGCAAGCTCATCTATCCGCCCAGCGTCAATTGGCAGATCGTCACCGACGCCATCCCGTTCGCGGACATCGACCCGAACTCCGAGAACGCCATGCCCAGCTACAACAAGTCGCTCGACACCCTGGCGAAATACCTCACGAGGTGGACCTCGACACCCGGACTCGACATGGATGCCGAGTTCGCGAAGCTGAAGACGGAACTCCAGGCCATCTGGGACTCCGCTCCGTAGCCAGCTCCAGCGCCCGTCCCCGCACCCAGGCGGGGACGGGCCCCTTCCCGGAGGTTCCATGACCGCGATCCCACTGCGCCGCCGCCGCGGGCTCTCGCCCCTCGCCCGGCGCGAGGCTCGCTGGGCCCTGATCTTCCTGTCGCCCTGGATCGTCGGGTTCTTCGCGTTCCTGCTCATCCCGATGATCGCGACGTTCCTGTTCACGTTCACGAACATCAGCCTCCAGCAGGCCCAGCCGCTCCGGTTCGTGGGTCTCGACAACTACACGAAGGTGCTCCACGACCAGCAGACCTGGGACTCGTTGGGGGTCACCCTCAAGTTCGCGGCGATCGCCCTGCCCGTCGCGGTCCTGCTGCCGTTCGCCGTCGCCCTCATGCTCGGCAGCCGCCACCTCAAGGCCGCGGGGATCTTCCGGATCCTGTTCTTCATGCCGTACGTCGTGCCGTTCGTGGCCGGCGTGCTCATCTGGCAGTCGATGCTCAACCCGGACAGCGGCTGGATCGACCTGGTCCTGAAGGGGTTCGGGATCGCCGATCCCCCCAACTGGCTGCAGGACCCGGCGTGGATCTATCCGGGCCTCGTCCTGCTCGGCGTCTGGGGCATCGGCGGAGGCGTGATCGTCTACCTGGCGGGGCTCAAGGGCATCCCGAGCGAGCTGTACGACGCGGCGCGCATCGACGGTGCCGGCGTTTGGGCGAGCCTGCGCCACGTGACGCTGCCGATGCTATCGCCGGTCATCTTCTACACGCTCATCCTGGCGATCGTCGACCTGCTCCAGTACTTCCTCGTCCCGCTCGTTCTGAACCAGGGGACCGGTGAGCCCGGCGGCACGACGTTGTTCCTCAACCTGTACATCTACAAGAACTTCTTCACGTACCAGGACATGTCGTACGGAGCGACGCTGGCCTGGATCCTGTTCGGGATCACGCTCCTCATCACCGTCCTGCTCTTCCGGTCGTCCCGGCGCTGGGTCTACTACGCCGGGGAGCGCTAGCGATGGCCGGTCGGGATCGCAGCGCTCACCTGGCCGAGCTGGCCGCCGGCCGCCCCGGCTTCCTCCACCGCGCCCGGCGGCGCGTCCGACCCCGCGCCGCGAAGTCGGCCGGCCGCTCGTTCATCCTCACGTTCATCGCCGTGGTCGCGCTCGCGGCGTTCCTGGCGCCGCTCGTCCGCTCGGTGAGCCTGTCGATCAAGAGCCCTCAGCAGGTCGCTGCCGTCGACTCGCCGATCTGGCCCGCCAGCCCGGCGACATTCACGTACAAGGACCGCGACTATCCCGTCTACCAGGTCCCGATCGACGGCGGGACGAAGAACCTGGCCCTCGTCAAGAAGGGTCTCCAGTCCAGCCAGTTCGCCGATCCGGCGTCCGGCCCGACGGGACCGCTCATCGTCTGGCAGGGCTCCTGGCGCACGCTCCAGCCGTCCTACGTCTTCGACCCGCACTTCGAGAACTACTCGAACGTGTGGGACGAGATCCACTACCCGCGGCTGCTGTTCAATACCATCGTCATCGCCCTGCTCGGGATGATCGGCACCGTCGTGTCCTGCACGCTCGTGGCCTACGGCTTCGCCCGCTTCCGGTTCCCCGGCCGGAACACGCTGTTCCTCCTGGTCATCGCCACGATCTTCCTGCCCGGCGCCGTGACGATCATCCCCACGTTCACCCTCTTCTCGAAGATCGGCTGGACCGGTACCTGGCTCCCGCTGATCGTCCCGGCGTTCTTCGCCAACGCCTACGACGTGTTCCTGCTGCGCCAGTACCTCATGACGATCCCGCGCGAGATGGACGAGGCGGCCTCGATCGACGGGGCCGGTCCGTTCCGGACGCTCATCTCGGTGATCATCCCGCAGGCCTGGCCCGTGATCACGGCCGTCGCGATCTTCCACCTCGTGTATTCGTGGAACGACTTCTTCGGGCCGCTCATCTACCTGTCGGGCCACGACGACCTCCAGACCGTCGCGGTGGGCCTGGCGAACTTCAGCGGCGCGCGCATCGCCCAGGATCCGGGGTTGATCATGGCGGGTACCGTGATGACCCTCATCATCCCGGTCGCGCTGTTCATCGTCTTCCAGCGCGTGTTCGTCCGGGGGATCGTCATCACGGGGGTCGAGAAGTAGGCATGATTGGCGGCCGGCGCCCGGCCCGTGCGACGCTCATGGCCGGGGAGATCGGCGAGAGCCCCGCGGTCGTCGAGCGGGTGCTGTCCGAGGGCGGGCCGGCCATCGCGGCCGCCGCGGCGGCGTTCCGTCGGTCCCGGCCGCGCTGGGCGACGGTCGTCGCGCGCGGCACGTCCGACCACGCCGGGATCTACGGCCGCTTCCTCATCGAGACCCAGCTCCGGATCCCGGTCGGGCTCGCGTCGCCGTCGGTCACGACCATCTACGAGACGAACCTCCGCTGGCGCGGCGGGCTGCTCCTGGCCATCTCCCAGTCGGGCCAGAGCCCGGACATCGTGGGGGTCACGGCCGCGGCGCGGGCCGGCGGGGCCCTGACGATCGCGGTCACGAACGAGCCGGATTCGCCGCTCGCAGCGGCGGCGGCCCACGTCATCCCGTGCCTGTCGGGCGAGGAGCGGGCGGTCGCCGCGACCAAGACCTACTCGGCCGAGCTCGCCGGCCTGGCCGGATTCGTCGGCGCGCTCGTGCCACGTTCCCCGCTGGCCCGCGCCCTCGGTCGGCTGCCGGACGAGCTCCGGCGCGTGCTGGCTGTCTCCGCCGCCTGGGTCGCCGGTGACGGCGACGAGCTCGTCGGCCAGGTCGCGGCGTCCGGCCGGGCGATCGTCGCCTCCCGCGGCTTCGACCTCGCGACGGCGCTCGAGATCGCCCTCAAGCTCAAGGAGACGAGCCACGTCTTCGCCGAGGGCTACTCCACGGCCGATCTGGAGCACGGGCCGGTCGCCCTGGCGGGGCCGTCGATCCCGACCCTCATCCTGCGCCCGGACGGCCGCATGGGCGCGGCGATCGACCCGGCCATCCGGCGGGTCGAGGCGACCGGCTCACGGCCCTGGCGGATCGGCGGTCGTGAGACGGCCACCGGCGGCCGGGCGCTGGGCCTCGCGTTCGACCTGCCCGAAGCGCTGAGCCCGCTGGCCTTCATCCTTCCTGGCCAGCTCCTGGCCGAGGCCGTCGCCCGCAGCGCGGGATTCGATCCGGACGCCCCCAAGGGCCTGACGAAGGTGACCCGGACGAGCTGACGAACCGCGGGCAGTCGCGGCCGCGGGCGCTCGCCCCGGTCAGCCCACCGTGACCTGGATCGTGTGGTGGCCGCGCGCGCCGTCAGGCGGTGGGGGCGTCACGTCGGCCGTCTGGACGTCGCCCTTGCCGTCGGTCGCCCGGACCTCGATCGTGTGCGGGCCCGGCGTCGCCGTCCACGGGGCCTGCCACTGGACCCAGGTGGCCTTCGAGATCGCCCCGGACATCGTGCAGGTGAGCCAGGGCCCGCGGTCGATCGACACCTCGACCTTCGACACGCCGCGATCGGGCGCCCAGGCCACGCCCGCGATCGTCGTCGGGCCGGGCTTGATCGACCCGCCGGCTCGCGGGACGTCGATCCGCGACTGGGTAAGGATCGGCCCGAGCTTCGACCAGCCGAGCGGGATCCAGTAGCCGTTGAACGCCTCGAGGGTCGTCAGCTCGACGCTGGCCAGCCACTTCGTGGCGCTGACGTAGCCGTACAGCCCCGGGATGATGAGGCGGGCGGGAAAGCCGTGCAGGACGGGCAGCGGCGCGTCGTTCATGGCCAGCACGATCATCGGGTCGCGGGAGGGATCCATCGCGTGGGCGGTGGGGAAGCCGGCCGTGAAGCCGTCCACGGAGCGACCGACGATCTGGGTCGCGCCGGCCTGGACACCGGCGGCGGCGAGCACGTCGCGCAGGTGCACGCCCGTCCAGAGCGCGTTGCCGACGAGGTCCCCACCGACCTCGTTCGAGACGCACTGGATCGTGACGTATTGCTGGAAGAGGGGCATCGTCGTCAGGTCGCCGTACGTGAGGGTCAGTGGATGGTCGACCATCCCCTTGACCTGCATCGACCATCCCGCCGAGTCCACGTGCGGCGGCAGCAGGGCCGTGTCGATCCGGTAGAAGTCGTCGTTCGGGATCACGAGGGGCGTGATCCCCGGCACGTTGAGCGACTGGGCGGGCGTGAGCGGGGCGACGGTCACGGCAGGCTTGGGGATCGTCGCGCCGGCCGACGGCTGGGCCGACGCCCGCCGGTCGAGCAGGAACCGTCCGGCGCCGCCCGCGACGAGAGCCGTCCCGGCCAGCGCGACGCTCCGGAGGATGAACCCGCGCCGATCCCAGTCGGGCATCGAGCCCTGCGTCCCGCGTGCCTTCGGACGCCCGGCGCCGGCCGCCGCCGCTGCCTCGACCGGCCAAGCCGCCACCATGTCGAGCAGTGCGCGCAGGCTCAGGAGCCCGGCCACGACGGCGATCGCGGTCGTGAAGATCGAGAGGATGGGCGAGATGAGCGGCTCGCGCAGGGCGGCGACGAGGGCCACCACGCCGAACCCGGCGAACGCCCAGTCGGCCCGCCCGATCTGCCGGCTCGCGGCGATCCCGACCGCGGCCGCGATCGCGAGCGCGACGACGACGATGAGGACGTTGAGGGCCAGCTTGTCGTTCGTGCCGAAGAGGCGGACGACGACGTCCTTGGCGCCCGGCGGCTGGAAGTCGATGACGAGGGCGCCGATCGCGATGACGAGCGACGGGGCACCCGAGATGACTCCTGCGATGAGCTCCGCGGTGGCCATCGACACGCCGGCGGCGATCGCACCCGCGAGCGCGGGGGCGCCGAAGCGCCGCCAGCGGCTCGTCGAGGCGGCCATGTCCGGCGACCCTCCGGTCGGGCCGGCGGGCGTTCGGGGCGAGGTCGGCATGGTCACGGCGTCACACAGGCTATCCGTGAATGGTTCGTCTGTCGTGCGCCGGCGGATGAGTCCGAGCGAGGCTTACGGGGCGGGCGCTCGATGGGCGCGCCTCGGGTGGTCGCCTCCGGGGGTCGCCTCAGGCGGCGAGATCGCGCCGCGGGAACACGACCAAGGCCAGCGCATACCCCGCGATCGCGATGCCCGACAGGAGGCCGATGCTGCCGGCTTCGATCGCCCGGGAATCGATGACCGCGCCGAGCTTCAGGTAGTGGAACACGAACCTCAGAGCTCCTGTCGCCGGAAGGCCGCCCAGGACGCCGCGGCGAGGACGAGGACGACGACGACGTTGACGAGGACCGGGCCCAGCACGTCGCCCGGGTCCGTCCCGAGTCCGAACGCGCGGGCCGGCGTCATCAGGCCGCCGGGCATGAACCGGCCGATGGTCGGGAGGGCGCCGACGATGCCCGTCACGACGAGGAACGCGAACCCGATCCCGGCGCCGGCGGCCGCCGAGCGGGTGAGCGCGCTGCCGAGGAAGGTGAGCGAGGCGTAGACGACGAGGCTGAGCCACAGCAGGAGGCACATCGCGGCGTAGCCGTCGGCGGGCGGAGCGTGGAACAGGTACGCCGTGTAGCCGAAGCCGGTGATACCGGCCGCCCCGACGGCGATGAGCAGGTCGAGCGCGATCGCGACGATCTTCGCGCCCAGGAAGGCCGCCCGCGAAGCCGGCTTGGACAGGACGAAGGCCGCGGTCCCGCGGTCCTTCTCGGTCGCGACCGTGCCCATGGCCAGCAGGATCGCCGCGAGGATCCCGAACTGCGACACGTTCTTGAGAAGCTGGTCGATCGCGTCGGTGATCGTCGGGGTGGGCAGCGTGATGACGATGCCGAGCTGGTCGCCGCCCAGCGTCTTGATGAGATCCGGCAGGTACTTCGCGGTCAGCGGCGAGAGGATGCCGAACGAGGCGAAGACGATCGCCACGACGACGAGACGGAGCGTGCGCACCTGCTCCGCGAGCTCCTTGCCCAGCAGGACCCGGAAGCCGCTCATCGGGAGATCCCCGGTGCGACCGGCGGCGGGGCGTCGGACGGGCCGGGGGCGCCGTTCGTCGACCGGCCGGCGACCAGGAGGAGGAACACTTCCTCGAGCGATGGCCGGGCCCGCTCGAACCGGACGAGCGCGACCCCGGTCGCGGTCAGCAGCGGCAGGAGTGCCGGTCCGGCCACCGCGGCATCGCTCACGATCACGCGCAGGAGGCTGTGCTCGCGGCGGACTTCGCGCAGCCAGGGACGCCCCTGGAGCGCCTCCGCGATGCGGTCGAGGGCACCGGCCTGGCCGGGCTCGGGCTCGATCGTGTAGATCGGCTGGGCGTAGCGCTCGAGGAGCTCGTCGATCGGCGCCTCGATGACGAGCCGGCCGAAGTCGAGGATGGCGACCCGGTCGCAGACCCGTTCGACGTCGGCGAGGATGTGGGTCGAGAGGAAGACCGTGGTGGTCCCGCGCAGGCCATCCACGATCTCGAGGATGTCGCGGCGGCCCTCCGGGTCGACCGAGCTCACGGGCTCGTCGAGGAACAGCACCGCCGGTCGGGCCAGGAGCGCCTGGCCGATCCCGAGCCGCTGGCGCATGCCGCCCGAATAGCCGCCGATCGAGCGGCCGGCCGCGTCGGTCAGGCCCACCAGGCCGAGCATCTCGTCGACCCGGGAGCGGAGCTCCGTTCCGGCCAGGCCGTGCAGGCGCCCGACGAACCGGAGCAGCTCCCGGCCGGACATCCAGCCGTAGAACCGAGGATCCTGGTCCAGGTAGCCGATGCGGCGATGGAGCGCGTCGCCGTCGCTGCCCACGCTGATGCCCGCCACGGTCGCCGTGCCGCCCGTCGCATGCGCCAGTCCGGTGAGGAGGCGGATGGCGGTCGTCTTGCCCGCGCCGTTGGGCCCGAGCAGCCCGAACACGCTCCCGGCGGGCACCTCGAGATCGAGCCCCTCGAGGGCGGTGACGGATCCATAGCGCTTGGCGAGGGCGCGCGTCCGGATCGCCGGCTCGCCGCCCGTGGACCCACCCGTCACACGTCCTCCCGACCGACGAAGAAGTAGGCCAGCGGACCGACGATGTTCACGAAGACCACGATGATCGCCCAGACCGGCTTCGGAAACCAGCGGACGCGACGCTCGTCGCGGAAGAGGTCGTAGATGGCCAGGATGAGCAGGACGAGCTGGATGGCGAGCAGCGGCAGGATGAGCGGCAGCAGCGGGACCAGGTCGGGCATCGTGCGATCGTAGGGCGCTGGACGGGAGCCCGCCGCGTGCCGAATGTCCGATTCGCAGCGGGCCATCCGGCCGGGGCCGACGGCGGCAGGACGTCTCCGGCGATCCACGGGGCGGTCGGGCTGTATGCTCTGCGCCGCCAACATCGGAACGAATGACACGAGGATCCGAGCCCACCGTGACCGAGGCCGCCCAACTGGTTCCGCGTCCCGCCTCCCTCAAGGTCCTCGTCGTCGACGACGAGCCGGCGATGGTGGGCGTCATCGGCGCGATCCTGGGCGGGGCCGGTCACCGCATCGTCGCGGCCTACGCCGGAGCCGAGGCGCTGCGCCGGTTCCGCGAAGAGGATCCCGACGTCGTCCTGCTCGATCTCGCGATGCCCGACCTGGACGGGGCGCTCGTCTGTCGGGAGATCCGCGCCACGAGCGACACGCCGATCATCATCGTCTCGGGCGAGAGCGACGTCGGGGTGACGGTCGAGCTGCTCGAGGCCGGCGCCGACGACTTCCTGCGCAAGCCGTTCCGGGGCGACGAGCTCCTGGCCCGGGTCAACGCGGTCGTCCGGCGCGGTCGCCGGTCGCCGTCGCGCCGGGCCTGGGCCATCGACCGGACCCGCCTCGAGGTCCTGTGGCAGGGCGTGCCCGTGGACCTGACGCTCACCGAATTCCGGCTGATGGCCCGCCTCGTCGAGCGGATCGGCGAGGTCGTCGAGGGGCGGGAGCTGCTCGCCTTCGCGTGGCCCGGTGTCGCCGACCCCGACCCACTGTGGCTCAAGCCCCATATGGCCAGGCTCCGTGCCAAGCTGGTGGCGGTCGGCGGGCCGCCACCGGTCGCCGTCCGCGGGGTCGGGTACCGGCTGCGCGCCGAGGCCGCCGAGGCCGACGAGACCGGGGAGGCGGGAGACGCCGGCGAGGCCGCGGGCAGCGCGGAAGTCGCGGAGGGCGCGACCGTCTCGTAACCGGAACACCCGGAGAGGTAACCGACGGGCCACCGACCCACCACCAGCCCGGTGCCGACCGCGCGGCGGGTGGACTTTAGGCTCCCGGTATGGATGACGTCCTCCTTCCCCTTGCCCTCGTCCTGATCGCGGCCGAGATCGGCGCGGTCGTGTCCGCCCATCTCGGGATGACCCGGATCGTCGGCCAGATCGTCGCCGGGCTCGTGCTCGGGCCCACCCTCTTCGGCGTCGTCCACGACGATTCCGTCGTGCGTGCCCTCGGCGGGGTGGGTGCCCTGAGCCTGCTCGCCATCGCCGGCCTCGAGACCGACGTCCGCCAGTTGCGTCACGTGGGCAAGGCGGCCCTGCTCGCCGCCATCGGCGGCGTGGCCCTGCCGTTCGCCGGCGGGGCGCTTCTCGTCCACGCGGCCGGATACGACGTCCGGGCCGCGCTCTTCTGCGGCGCGGTCCTCACCGCGACCAGCGTCGGGATCTCGGTCGCGGCGCTCCGTGAGCTCGGCATGGCGAACTCGCGGGTGGGCACCGTCATCCTCGGGGCCGCCGTCATCGACGACATCCTCGGGCTGGTCGTCCTGGCGCTCGTCGTCGCGACGACCGGGGTCGGCGGATCGCCGATCGGCGCGATCGCACCGATGGCCATCGTCCTGGGCCTGGCCGCCTTCGCTGCGTGGCGATTCGGCGACCGTTTCGCAACCGTGCTGGATCACCTGCACGGACGCGGAGGCGGGACCGCCGCGATGGTCGGCGTCATCCTCGCGATCGCCTGGGTGTTCCAGTCGATCGGGGGCCTGGCCGGCATCACCGGTGCCTACATCGCGGGCCTCGCCATCGCCGGGACCGGCGCGGCCGAGCGGCTGCGCGAGCGGCTCGTCCACGCCGGGGAAGCCCTGTGCGTGCCGATCTTCTTCGTCGCGATCGGCCTGTCGGTGGACCTCCGGACCTTGCCGGCCGTGCTTCCGGTCTGCATCGGCCTGCTGGTCGTCGCGCTCGTCGGCAAGCTCGTCGGCAGCGGCGTCGGGGCGCGCCTCGGGCAGCTCTCCAACCATGAATCGACCGGTGTCGGCATCGGCATGATCGCCCGCGGCGAGGTGGCCCTCATCGCGGCGGCGATCGGGCGGGCCAGCGGGGCGATCGACCCCGGGCTGCACGCGGCCCTCGTCGTCGTCGCGCTCGCCACGACCGTCCTGGCGCCCATCGGCCTGGCGGCCTGGGCGCGCCGGCCGAGCTTCCAGATCGCCCAGATCGCCATGGCCGATCCCGCAGGCGAGCGCCTGATCCCGGTGCCGGCCGGCTGGGAGGCCGAATGAGCCCACGATCGAAGGACGCGGTCGTGGTCGGCATCTTCGAAGACGAGACGGCTCCCGGGGCCGGTCTCGCGGCATGCCTCGAAGCGCTCCGCCACGAGGAGTACGACCACGCGGTGGCGCTCCTGGAGGCGGCCGCGGCCGCCGATCCTGAGGATCCCCGGCCGCCGACCTACCTGAGCGGCGCCTACCTGGCGCTCGGGCGACCCGCCGAGGCGGAGGCCGCCGTGGAGCGGGCCCTGGCCCTCGACCCGGACGGCTTCGGGCCCCATCTCAAGGCCGGCGAGCTCGCGATGCGGTTCGGCGACCTGGAGCTGGCCGAGACCGAGTTCCTCGCGGCCCTGCGGGCCGCGCCGGGCGGAACCCCGGAGATGGATGTCGCCCGGCGCTGGCTGGCCATCACCCGCGAGCGCCTGCGTCACTCGATCGCGCACGGGGCGTCGCTCCCGAGCGTGTCCGGACCGTTGCGCCGCTGGGGCCGGGCGCTGGCGGGAGCCGCTCACCTTCGTCGGTCGCGCGCGGCCCAGACCGTGGCCGACCGACTCATCAAACCGATCGTGGAGGAGGACCATCGATGAACCTGCGACCGCGCCGCATCTTCACCGCCCCGGCCGTCCGCCGAGCCGTCGTGCTCGCGGGCCTGCTGGGGATCCTTCTGCTCGTCGGCGGCTGTGCCGCTCAGACCGTCCCTGCGCCGGGTGACCCGTCCGGCCTCACGACCTCCACCGGCGCGAACCTCGACGGCCTCGCGCCCGGCAGCATCGCCAAGGGCGACTACGAGGCGGCCAAGGCGAGCGAGCCCTACGCGGCGAAGCTCGCCGACATGGTCGACCAGAACCGGATCGCCATCAACATGGTCTGGCTGCTGGTGACCGGCTTCCTCGTCATGTTCATGCAGGCGGGCTTCGCGCTCGTCGAGACGGGCTTCACGCGTGCCAAGAACGCGATGCACACGATGAGCATGAACTTCATGATCTATGCCATCGGCATCGTCGGGTTCTTCTTCGTCGGATTCGCGATCGCGTTCGGCGGTCTCGGCAACGTCGGGGTCCCGAACCTGGGCGGGCTCAAACCGCTCAACGGGATGTTCGGGATCGACATCGGCGGGACCCACTGGGGCCTCTTCGGGACGACCGGCTTCGCGCTCAGTGGCGCGACCTACGACGTCGGCGTCATCGCCTTCTTCCTGTTCCAGCTCGTGTTCATGGACACGGCGGCGACGATCCCCACGGGCTCGATGGCCGAGCGCTTCCGCTTCAAGCCCTTCGTCATCTACGGCTTCTTCATCTCCGCGATCCTGTATCCGGTCTTCGCCGCATGGGCGTGGGGCGGTGGCTGGCTCAGCCAGCTCGGCACGGCCGGACTGGGTGCCGGATACGCCGACTTCGCGGGGTCGGGCGTCGTCCACTCCGTGGGCGGCTGGTGCGCCCTGGCCGGCGCGATGGTGCTCGGTCCGCGCATCGGCAAGTACAACAAGGACGGCTCGGCCAACCCGATCCTCGGCCATAACCAGATCCTGGCCATCCTCGGCACGTTCATCCTGGCCTTCGGCTGGTTCGGCTTCAACCCGGGATCCACGTTCGGCGCGTCGGGCAACGGCGCCCTGCGCATCGGCATCATCGCCGTCGTCACGATGCTCGCGTCGGGCTTCGGCGCCGTCTCGGCGATGTTCTACACGTGGCGCCTCGAGGGCAAGCCGAACCCGGGCATGATGGTCAACGGGATGCTGGCCGGCCTGGTCGCCATCACCGCGCCATCGGGCTTCGTCGGGCCGATCGCGGCCGCGATCATCGGCATCGTCGCGGGCGTCCTGGTCTGCGTCGCCGCCGCGTTCATCGAGAAGGTCCTCAAGGTCGACGATCCGGTCGGTGCGGTCGCCGTCCACGGAGTCAACGGCCTCTGGGGGGTCCTGGCCACCGGGATATTCGCCGACGGGACGGCGAACTACGGCGGCTACCAGGTGACCGGCCTGCTGTACGGCAACGTCGGCCAGTTCATGGCCCAGGTGGTGGGCGCCGTCGCGTGCTTCGCGTGGGCGTTCGGTGCCTCGTACCTGTTCTTCAAGGTCCTCGACCGCTTCGTGAAGCTCCGGGTGAGCCCGGCCGACGAGATCGCCGGCCTCGACATCCCGGAGATGGGCCTCGCCGGCTACGTGCCGGACGACCTCCCACCGGCGGTCCTCGAGCCGCGAGCCGCGATGCGCGGCACGGAGCCGGTCCTCGGCACCGCCTGACCCTCGCAAACCATCCTCTCCGGGCCGGCCGGGCGCCCTGACGCGGGACGCCCGGCCGGCTTCGTTCGTGGCCGCGTTCAGCCCGCCGGGCGCGGTCAGCCGGGAGCGCGCTTCCGGGGCGCCGGCCCGTGCGCCGCGGCGAGCTCCAGCACGAACTGGCTGCCCGCCGGCGGACGATCCTCGAGGCGGAGCTCGCCACCCATCGCCCGGGCGAGGTGGCGTGCCGCGAAGAGGCCGACGCCCGCGCCCGGTGAGGACTCGTCGCGCCGGACGAACGGCTCGAAGACCCGCTCGCGCCAGGGCGCCGGGATGCCCGGCCCGTCGTCGGAGACGGAGATGAGGACCCGGCCCCCGTCGCGCCGGCCGCGGATCTCGATCCGGCCACCCGCCGGGGCGTACTTCGCGCCGTTCTCCAGCAGGTACTCGAACATCCGTCCCAGGAGGTCCGCCGACGCGATCGCCTGGAGTGGCCGCTCGGCGAACGAGACGTCCGGCCGGTGGCGACGCAGGATCGCGGCGAGCGAGCCCACTGTCGCCTCGATGACCGCGGCGACGTCGGTGGGGCCGACGACCGGCGGATCCTCGGCCAGGACCCGCAACCCGGCGAGGATCGAGTCCACCATCCCGTCGATCCGGTCCACCTGGCGGAGCGCCTCGAGCTGCCAGCGCTGCGCCTCGGCCTCGAGGCCGCTGCCGCCGATGAGCTCGAGGCTGCCGCGGACGACGGCGAGCGGCGTGCGCAGCTCGTGGGTCACGATCGTGGCGAGTCGGGCGCGCGCCTCGTCGATCGCCTGGAGGCTCACGACCTGGGCCTCGGCCTCGCGCTGGAGGCGACCTTTCTCGACGATTCCGGCGAGGAGCGCGGCGAGCGTCTCGAGGAACCGGACGTCGGCGTCGAGGAACTCGCGGGCGCCGACCGTCTGGACGTTCAGCACGCCCACGACCGCATCGTTCCAGAGGAGGGGCACGGAGCACATCGAGGTCAGGCGGGGCTCGTCGAGGCCCTGGAGCCAGGCGAAGCGGTCGTCGTTGCGGACGTCCGGACTCACGATCGGCCGGCGGGTCGTCGCGACGCGACCGGTGATGCCCACGCCGAGCGGCAGACGCGCCACCCCGACCTGCTCGCGGTCGAGGCCGTTCGTCGCGGCGAGGGTCACCCCGGTGCCGTCCCGGTCGAGCAGGTAGAGCGAGCAGACCTCGGTCGAGAGCGCGGCCGTCGTCCGGTCGATGACCGTCTGCATGAGTTCGTCCCAGGTGCGGGCGGACGTCGCGAGGCGGGCGACCTCGCCGATGAACGCGAGCTCGCGCAGGCGGCGCTCGGAGGGTTCGGAGGGTTCGGAGGGCTCGGTCGGGCGGCTGGCCATGGCGCCGATCGTCGGGGGCGACGCGGGCGCGGTCAAGGTGGCGGCGAGTGGCGCACCACAACCGCTACCGGATCGCAACCATCTCGCTCCCAAGAGGGCGCCGACGACGGTCGAACGGCGGGGGTACGGTCGCCGAAGCGTCGGTCACCACCGTCGCGGCAGGCGGAGGAGACCCCATGATCCACCCGTCCGATCCAGCCCTGGGCTATGCCGCCATCCGCGATGGCCAGCTCGCGCCGGTCACGTGCGCGTCGTGCGGCTGCCGGTTGACTCGACTCTCCGATGAGGAAGTCGGCGCCTGGGTCCATTTCTCGCCGATCGCCGGCCGCGATGCGCGCGGCTGCGTTGTCGAGTGCGCGGACATGCCCCACGACGCTCTCGGGACGCCGTTCCCGCTCGCCGCGATCGCCTGACCCGGGGCACGCTCGCGCTGAGCAGCGCCGGCGCCGGGCTCGACCGGCGGGATCGGGGCGCGGATCGCCGGTCCGCCGGTCCATACTCCTCGGGTTGACGTAGGCTCACCCGCCTCGAGGGGTCCCTGTGCCGCGCTACGAGCCTGCCGACTCGCTCGCCTCGCCCCGGTTCACCGGTCCAGCCACGTTCGCCCGGCTGCCATTCGTCCAGACGCTCGAGGATGTCGACCTGGCGGTCGTGGGCGTCCCGTTCGACACGGGCGTCACGTACCGCATCGGCGGCCGCTTCGGGCCGAACGCCGTCCGCGCCGCGAGCGTCATGCTCCGGCCGTACAACCCGCACCTGGACGTGAAGCCGTTCGAGATCCTGTCCTGCGTGGACTATGGCGACGTCGCGATCGTGCCCGGCTACACCGACCGCTCGTATATCGCGATCGAGGCGGCGGTCGCTCCGATCGTCGAGGCCGGCGTCGTCCCGCTGCTCGTCGGCGGCGACCACGCGTGCACGCTGCCGCACCTCCGGGCGACCCGCTCGCGCGGCCCGGTCGCGGTGATCGACTTCGATTCGCACACCGACGCCTGGGATTCGTATTTCGGCGAGAAGTACAACCACGGCACGTGGATGCGCCGGGCGATCGAGGAGGGGCTCGTGGACGTGGGTCACTCGATCGAGATCGGCCTGCGCGGAACGCTCTATGACCGCGACGACTGGACGAGCCTCCGCTCCGAGCTCGGCCTGGAGTACCGGACGACCGAGGAGGTCCTGGCCGCGGGCCCGGCGGCGACCGCCGCCGCCATCCGGGAACGGGTGGCCGACCGGCCGGCGTTCATCAGCTTCGATATCGACGTCGTGGACCCGGCCTTCGCGCCGGGGACCGGGACGCCCGAGCCGGGCGGCCTCTCGGCGCACGACGTGCTCGCGATCGTCCGGTCCCTGACCGGGATCGACTTCGTCGGCTTCGATGTCGTCGAGGTCATCCCGGCCTACGACCCGGCGGGCCAGACGGCGTTCCTCGCCGCGAACCTCGCGTACGAGATGCTCTCGCTCGTCGCGCTCCGGCGGGCCGGTCGATGACGCCGCCCGAGACGGGAACTCCGCTCGACTGGCACGCGGCGATGCCGGCGGGCTTCCGCTGGCCGGACGGCGTGCGGGCGGCGGCGTGCTTCACGTTCGACCTCGACGCCGAAAGCCCCATCCTCTTCGAGCGTCCGCAGGCCGCCGACTGGCTCGACGTCATGACCCACCAGGCGTACGGGCCGCGGACCGGCGTCCCGCGGCTCCTCCGGCTGCTGGAGCGCCGGGCCGTCAAGGCGACGTTCTTCGTGCCGGGCTTCTCGGCCGAGCGCTGGCCGGACGCGGTCCGGGCGATCCGCGATGCCGGCCATGAGATCGCCCATCACGGCTACCTGCATGAGCTGTCACGCGGCGCGTCGGCGGCCGAGGAGGAGGCACGCTTGCTGCGCGGCCTGGAGGCCCTCGACCGGGTGGCGGGGGTCCGTCCGGTCGGCTACCGCGCTCCTGGCTGGACGTTGAGTCGAGCGATGCCGGCGCTCCTCGCCCGACACGGCTTCCGGTACGACTCCGGGCTCATGGACGCCGACCATCCGTACCGGCTCGCGGTCGAGGCGGGGGCGGATGCGCCGACGCTCATCGAGCTGCCCGCCCAGTGGGCGCTCGACGACTGGGAGCCGTACGCCTACCTCCTCGACATCACCGGGTCGGGTGTCATCGCCCCGCCCACCGAGGTCCTCGAGCGCTGGACGCTCGAGCTCGATGCGCTGGTCGCGGAGGGCGGCCTCTTCATCCTGACGAACCACCCGTTCCTCTCTGGTCGGGCGTCGCGCAGCGCCGCGCTCGAGCGGCTCATCGAGCACGCACAGGGGATCGACGGCTTGTGGATCGCCTCGTGCGCTGAGATCGCCGAGTGGGTCGCCGGGCTCGGCCTGGCGCCCGTCTTCCACGACCGGCCGACGATCGCCGACTGACGCTCCGAGGGCACGACGCCGGGCCCCGGCGGACGAACCGTTGGGGCCCAGGAGGTCGGTGCCGGTGCCCGCGCTGCCGGCGAGGGCGAGGGGGGGGCGGTCAGGCGCGCCGAAGGGCGGATCGCGCTCCGAACCAGTAGATGAGGAACGCGACCGCGCCGCCGACGTAGTAGGCCAGGTCGGCCCCGTGCAGGTACGTCGCGGTGACGTAGTTGAACGGACCGCCCCACGAATAGCCGAGCGACGAGTTCTGGAACGGGATGCCGATCGCGAATCCCACGATCAACGCGACGATGGCGACCGTTCCCGTGGGCAGCTGGCTGAAGACCACGATGGAGTTCCCGTCGGCCCGCTGCTTGCGCAGCCACCAGTCCGCCAGGACCACTCCGACGAACGGCGAGATCCAGTAGCTGATGAACAAGAGGAAGTTCGTGAAGTTCGTGGCGAAGTCGCCCGTGTTGAGCACGAGCGTGAACAGGAAGCCGAGGACGCCCACGACGGCGGCGGAGTAGATCCGCTTGAT
>DASVIK010000129.1:0-10093 GCA_036382135.1 Candidatus Limnocylindrales bacterium
GCGTCGGTGATCTGCTCCGAGTAGTGGCAGGCGACCTGGTGACCGCCGGCGACCTCGCGGAGCAGCGGCTCCACGGTCTCGCAGTCTTCGGGATTGTTGAGGCGTGTCCGGAGCCAGCAACGGGTGTGGAACCGGCAGCCAGAGGGTGGGTTGGCGGGTGAGGGCACGTCGCCCTGGAGCACGAGCCGCTTCTTGCGGACCCGGGGATCGGGGTTCGGGACCGCCGACAGGAGCGCGATCGAATACGGATGGCGCGGGTGGGCATAGACCTCGTCGACGTCGGCGAGCTCCACCAGCCGGCCCAGGTACATCACCCCGACCCGGTCGCTGATGTGCTCGACGACCGCCAGGTTGTGGGCGATGAAGAGATAGGTCAGCCCGAGCTCCTTCTGGAGGTCGTCCAGCAGGTTCAGGACCTGGCTCTGGATCGACACGTCGAGGGCCGACACCGGCTCGTCGCAGACGATGAACTGGGGGTTCAGCGCGAGCGCCCGGGCGATGCCGATCCGCTGCCGCTGGCCTCCCGAGAACTCATGCGGATAGCGCCGGATATGGCTCTGGTTCAGGCCGACCTTGGCGAGCAGCTCGCGGACGAGGTCGTCACGCTGCTTGCGGTTGGTCATCCCGTGGACGAGCGGCCCCTCGCCGACGATCTCGCCGACGGTCATCCGTGGGTTCAGACTCGCGTACGGGTCCTGGAAGACGACCTGGAGATCGCGCCGCACTTCCTTCATCTCGCGGGCACCGGCCCAGTAGGGCTTCGCGCCGTGCTTCGCCTGGTCCTCGGTGGGCACGTCGAAGAGCGGCTTGCCGTTGATCTCGACCCGGCCCGACGTCGCCGGGATCAGCCGCAGGATCACCTTGCCCAGGGTCGTCTTGCCGCAGCCCGACTCGCCCACGAGGCCGAGGGTCTCGCCCCGCTTGACCTCGAAGCTGATGCCGTCGACCGCCTGGACCGCGCCGATCTTGAAGATCCCGAGCAGGCCGCCCCGGATCTCGAAGTGCTTGACGAGGTTCGTGACCTTGAGCAGCGGCACCGAGTCGGCCGGCACGGCCGTCGCAGCCGCGGCCGTTGACGATGTGGCGGGCGTCGGCACGGCCGGCGCGGCGCCCATGTCCGGTTCTCCGCTCACGAGGCCACGCTCAGCGCCACCGCGGCCGCCTCGGCCTGCTCGGCGGTCGGCGAGGAGCCGACGGCCGGCGGCTCACCGGTCGGGGTGAGCCAGCAGCGCGAGACGTGACCGCGGCCGACGTCCTGGAGCGGCGGGGCGGTGTCGCAGATGGGCATCGCGTACGGGCAGCGCCGCTTGAACAGGCAGCCGGACGGCAGGTTGAGCGGGTTGGGCACGACGCCCCGGATCACCTCGAGTCGTTCGCGCTTCTCACCCAGGCGCGGCAGCGAGGCGAGCAGGCCGCGGGTGTACGGGTGATGGGGCGTCTCGTAGATGGTCGCCACGTCCGACTTCTCGACGACCTTGCCGGCGTACATGACGACGACGTCGTCGGCCATCTCGGCCACCACCCCGAGGTCGTGGGTGATGAGCATGATCGCCATCTGGTTGCGTTCCCGGAGGGTCTTCATGAGCTCCAGGATCTGGGCCTGGATCGTCACGTCGAGGGCGGTCGTGGGCTCGTCCGCGATGAGCAGCTCCGGGTTCGTCGAGAGGGCCATCGCGATCATCACGCGCTGGCGCATCCCGCCCGACAGTTCGTGCGGGTACTGGGCGGCACGGCGCTTCGGGTCGGGGATGCCGACCTGCTGGAGCATGTCGATCGCCCGCTTCCAGCCTTCCTTCTTCGAGACCGCGCCGTGGACCGCGACCGCCTCGGCGATCTGGTCCCCGCAGGTGAAGACCGGGTTCAGGCTGGTCATGGGTTCCTGGAAGATCATCGAGATCGAGTTGCCCCGCACGTCGCGGATCTGCTCGTCGGTGAGCTTCACGAGGTCGCGCCCGTCGAGGCGGATCTCGCCTTCCAGGATCTTGCCCGGGCGTTCGATGAGGCGCATGACCGACATCGCGGTGATGCTCTTGCCGCAGCCCGACTCGCCGACGACCCCGAGGGTCTGGCCGTGACCGATCGAGAAGCTCACGCCGTCGACGGCCTTGACCACGCCGTCCTCGGTGAAGAAGTGGGTCTTCAGGCCCTTGACGTCGAGCAGCGGCCCGCTGGGCTGCGGGGGCGAGACGCTCTCAGCGAACGACATCAGTTCTCCACGCGCTGGCGTGGATCGAGCGCGTCGCGGACCCCGTCGCCGATGAAGCTGGCGGCGATGACGACGAGGATCAGGGTGATCCCCGGGTAGTAGATCCAGAGCGGCTGGCGATAGAAGTAGTCCTGAGCGTGGGTCAGCATGTTGCCCAGGCTCGCCTCGGGCGGCAGCAGGCCGAAGCCGAGGAACGACAGGGCGGCCTCCGTGACGACCGCGTCGGCGATGCCGAGCGTGGCGGCGACGACGACCGGGGCCATGGCGCCCGGGATCATGTGGCGGATCGCGATCCGGCGATCGCTCGCGCCCAGGGCCTTGGCGGCCTGCACGAACTCCGCCTCGCGTAGCCGGAGGAACTCCGCCCGGACGAGCCGGGCCGCGGTGGTCCAGCCCGTGAGCCCGATGGCGAAGATGATGACGAAGACGTTGCCCGAACCGAGGAACGCCACGAACATGATCACGAGGAAGAACGTCGGCAGCGAGAGCACGACGTCGACGACGCGCATGAGGAAGTTGTCGACGGCCCCTCCGACGTAGCCGGCGACTGCGCCGACGGCCGTCCCGATGATCGAGATGATGAGGACGGCGACCCCGCCGATGATCAGCGACGTCTGGAGGGCCTTCATCAGCCGGTAGAAGATGTTGATCCCGATGTTGTCGTAGCCCATCGGGGCGATGAGCGATACCGGATCATGCTCCCCGAACTTCAGGCTCGTCCGGTACCAGGCGTCGCCGCCGATGATCGGGAAGAAGATCGAGGCGAACACGAGGACGACCATGAGGACGACCGCCGTGGCGGCCAGCCGGTGATGCAGGAAGCGCGTCCGGACGAGCTGCCAGTAGGTCCGGACCGGAGTGAGATCGACCTCATCGATCCCGCCCCCGGGAGCCTCCAGCGCGCCAGTCGGCAGCTTCGCGGCGATCCTCATCTGTTCGCCCTCGCTCAGTACTTGATCCGCGGGTCGACATAGCCGTAGGCGATGTCGGCCAGCAGGTTGCCGATGATCACGAACACGCCGCCGATCATGACGGTCGCCAGGACGACGGGATAGTCGCGATCGCGGACCGCATCCACGCCGAGGCCACCAAGTCCCGGCCACGAGAAGACCGCCTCGGTGATCGCCGCACCCGACAGGAGGGTCGGGATCGTCAGCCCGAGGAGGGTCACGATCGGGATGAGTGCGTTGCGCAGCGCGTGTTTGAAGATGACCTGTCGGGCGCCGAGCCCCTTGGACTTGGCGGTCCGGATGAAGTCCGCCCGCAGCACCTCGAGCATGGAGGCGCGCATGTAGCGGCTCCAGCCCGCCGTCGAGACGACCGTCAGGGTCGCGACCGGCAGGGCGAGGTGCCAGAGCAGGTCGGGCAGGTCGGTCTTGCCGATCGTGTGCATGCCGAACAGCGGGAACATGTTGAACTGGATGGAGAAGAGCTGCTTGAGGATCAGGCCCAGCCAGAACGTCGGCATCGCGTAGCCGATCGTCTCCAGGATCGTGATGATCTTGTCCCACCAGCTGTACTGCTTGACCGCCTGGAGGACGCCGATCGGGATCGCCAGGACGACGGTGAGGAGCAGGGCCATGCCCGTCAGCTCGAGCGTCGCCGGGATGCGCGCGATGATCGTGTCCCGGACCGGTTTCCCGTCGACGAAGGAGAAGCCCCACGCGTTCGGGTCCCAGGGGAAACTCCAGAACTTGGTGAACCACTTGAAGAACTGGATCGGCAGGGGCTGGTCAAGGCCGTATGAGCGGATGAGCGCTGCGATCGCCTCCGCGCTGACGCGGGGCGACCGGAACCGGTCGACCGGCGAGCCCGGGGTCAGGTAGACGATGAGGAAGGTGAGGACGCTGATCCCGACGACGATCGGGATCGCCTGGATCACGCGTCGGAGGATGTACGTGGCCATCCGTTTCTCAGCCTCGCGCAGGTAGACCGGGTACGTTCAGGCAAGGATAGAGAACCGGTGGCAGTCGCGTCAGCGACCGCCACCGGTTCAAGTCATGCGATGGGCGGCGGGACTCCGACTACTTGGCCTTGACGGTCCAGGTGTCGTTGGCCCAGAAGTAGTACACGCTCGTGGGATCGATCGTCGGATCGGTCACGTACGCGTTGGTTCCACCGACGACCGTCTTCGTCAGACCGGCATGCTTGATGTCGGCCCAGAGGAAGTAGTACGGCGAGTCGTTATGGAGGAGCGTCTCGAACTGCGCGTAGATGGGCTTGCGCTTGGCCTGGTCGGTCTCCTCGCGGCCTTGCTTGAGGAGCGAGTCGGCCTGCGTGTTGCACCACGCGGCGGAGTTGTTCTGGTCGCTCGGCTTTGCTTGGGTCGGGATCTGGTCGCAGGCGAAGAGCGACGTCGGATCCGGATCAGGAACGGTCGAGAACCCGCCCAGGTAGAGGTCGAAGTTGTTGGGGTAATTGAGGAGCGGGAGCAGGACCGTGGCGAAATCGGCCGGCAGGACCTTGATGTCCATGCCGCAGTCCTTCAGCTGGGTCTGCGCGAGCTGGGCGAACGAGATGCGCTGCGGCCGGCCCGCCCGGACGTAGAGGGTGGTCGCCAGCTTCTTGCCGGCCTTGGCGTAGACGCCGTCGGAGCCGAGGGCCCAGCCGGAGCTCTCGATGAGCTTCTTGGCGCCCGCGACGTCGAGGGTGTACTTGGGGGTGTTGGGATCGAACGCCCACGAGGCCGGCGGGATGTCGCCGTAGAGCGGCACACCCTGGCCATCGGGGGCCTTGTTGACGGTGGCATCGTGGTCGATGCACATCTCGAAGGCCTGCTGGAGGTTCTTGTCGCTGAACAGCTTGCCCGGCCGGCTGTTCATGCCGATGAAGTAGAAGCCGAAGTCCGGCGCCGACGTCACGAGCAGGTTCTGGTCGGCCTGGAGGGCGGCCAGGGCGTCGGAAGTGATCTCCTCGACCCAGTTCAGGTCGCCCTTCTGGAGGGCGGCGCCCTCAGTGGCGTTGTCCTTGATGATCTGGCCGATCGCGTGCGCCGGGCCCACGGGGCCGGCGAAGTACGTGGGGTTGCGATCGAGCTCGACCGTCGTGCCGGCCGTGTACTTGGCCAGCTTGTACGGGCCGGTGCCGACCGGCTTCTGCTGGATGTCGAGCAGCCGGTACGACGCGGCGATCTGGTCGGTCGCGGTCGCCGTGAGGCTGGTGTTGAGGTCGGTGAGGGCGGTGAAGAGCGCGCCGCCGTAGGAGTTGGTGTCCGGCTGGCCCGCGTTCGGGTCCGGCGCGAGGAGGACGTAGCGGCCCTTGTCGAGCACGCCGACGCCGAGGGGGATGCCACCGGAGGTCAGCGCGGCCTCGAGGTCAGACACGTAGCCCGTATAGGCGCAGGTGTCAGGCGGGGTGGCGCCGCTGCAAGCGTCGGCCGTCGTGGCCTTGTTGACCTTGTCGTAGAGCGCCTTGATCGTGGCCGGATCGGCATGGCCGGCAGCCGTCTGGAACGCGTTGAACGACGTCGTCGTCGCGGCCTTCGGGATGATCGGGAAGCCGAGGTCCGTCGCCAGGAACGGCGCGAACTTGCCGGAGAGGGTCAGGACGACCGTCTGCGGATCCGGCGTGGCGACATCCTTGAGGTACTTCTGGAAGTCACCGCAGTACGCCGAGAACGGGCAGTTCGGCGAACGGGCGAGGTCGAACGAGAACTTGACGTCGTCCGAGGTGAACGGCGAGCCGTCCGACCAGGTCACGCCACTGCGCAGCTTGACCGTCCAGGTCAGGCCGTCGGCGCTGACATCCGGGAGGGCCGAAGCGAGCTGAGGCACGGGCGTCAGCTTGTTGTTGATGACGTACAGACCGCTGTACATGATCCCGATGAGCCAGCCCGTCGGGACGTCGTTGAAGGCGGGCGTGAAGTACGTCGGCTCACCGTCGAGCGCGAACACGAAGTCCGCGGAGGCCGGAGCCGCGCTTGCGCTCGGAGACGCTGGCGCCGCCGCACTCCCTGACGGGGGTGCCACCGACGCTGCCGGGCTCGCTGTCGCCTGGGTGCCACCGCATGCGGCGAAGATCATCGCCGACACGGCAAACACACTTACGAGACGTTTCCGCATCTAAGAACTCCTCCAGTTGGCCAAAGGCCACGCTTTCGGTCGTCCGGGAAAGACCGCCGAGTGCTCCTCGCGTGCCACCTATCCCGTGCAGCGAGCCGCTTGCAGTCGGAAGAGAGGCAGCGTCCGGAGCGCACGTCAGGTCGAACCCAGCGCCGCCGGTACTATGGTGAGCCTACTGGTCCGTGTCAAATAGACGACACCACCCGTGTCAACGCACTCACGCCCTCAGTCGGGACACGGTGTCTCCGCCCCCGTCATCGGTCGCCAGCGCAGATTGGGCTGACGCGCCGCCGTCGCCTCGTCGAGCCGGCGGACCGGCGCGCTGTGCGGGGCGCCGGTGACGAGATCCGGCTCGGTCCGGGCCTCGCGGGCGATGTCGATGAGAGCGTCGGCGAAGGCGTCGAGCGTGTCGAGCGACTCCGTCTCGGTCGGCTCGATAAGCATCCCCTCCTCGGTGATGAGCGGGAAGTAGATCGTCGGCGGATGGAAGCCCTTGTCGATGAGCCGCTTGGCGATGTCGAGCGTCCGGACGCCGGTCGCCCGCTTGATGCTCGCGGCGGACGCCACGAACTCGTGCTTGCAGGCCTGCGGGTAGGGGATGTCGTACGCCTCGGCCAGCCGTGCCTTGAGGTAGTTGGCGGCCAGGACGGCGTCGTCGCTCACCTCGCGCAGGCCGCTGTCGCCGTGGGCCGCGATGTACGTCCAGGCCCGGACGAGGACGCCCGTGTTCCCGACGAAACTGCGCATCCGGCCGATGCTCGCCGGCCGCTCACCCGGCCGCTCGAGCCGGAACGAGCCGTCCGGCTCGCGCAACACCCGCGGCCCGGGTAGATAGGGCGTGAGCTCCGCCCGCACGCCGACGGGCCCGGCCCCCGGACCGCCGCCGCCGTGCGGCGTGGAGAACGTCTTGTGGACGTTGAAGTGCATGACGTCGAAGCCGGACTCGCCCGGCTTGAACCGGCCGAGGATCGCGTTGAGGTTCGCGCCGTCCATGTAGGCCAGGGCGCCAACCTCGTGGACCGCGGTGAGCAGCTCGCCGATCCGGTGCTCGAAGAGGCCCAGGGTCGAGGGATTCGTGATCATCACCGCCGCGGTGCGCGGGCCGAGCGCGGCCCGGAAGGCCGCGATGTCCACGCCGCCATCGGCCGCCGAGGGCACCGTCACGGTCCGGAAGCCGGCCATCGAGGCAGTCGCCGGGTTCGTGCCATGGGAACTGTCGGGGACGAGCACCTCGGTCCGCTCGAGGTCGCCCCGCGCCCGGTGGTAGGCCCGGATCATGAGGATGCCGGTCAGCTCGCCCTGTGCCCCGGCGGCCGGCTGGAGCGTGACGGCGGTCATCCCGCTGATCTCGGCCAGCGCCACCTCGAGGTTCCAGAGCAGTTCGAGGCTCCCCTGGGCGAGCTCGTCCGGGGCGAGCGGGTGGAGCGCCGCGAAGCCGGGCAGCCGGGCGGCCCACTCGTTGAGCTTGGGGTTGAACTTCATCGTGCACGAGCCGAGGGGATAGAAGCCGGTGTCGATCGAGTAGTTGAGCTGGCTCAGGTTCACGTAATGACGGACGACGTCGGGCTCGTTCATCTCGGGCAGGGCCGCCGGGACGGTCCGGCGCTGCTCCGCCGGCAAGCGGTCCAGGGCGTCCTTCGGCGGGTGGGGGATCTTGCCGCCACCGCGGCCTGGCCGCGAGCGCTCGAAGATCGTCGGCTGGAGGCGCGGACCCGTGACGCTCACCGGCCCACCTCGGTTTGCGGCGCCATGCCCGCGAGCTCTTCGCGGAGCGCGGACGCGAACACCGCGATCTCGGCGCCGGTCGTGACCTCCGTCGCGCAGACGAGGAGTCCGTCCGCGAGGGTCGGGTCGTCCGGCTCGAGCTCGGCCAGCGGGATGCCGGCCAGCACGGCCCGCCCGAGGAGCCGGCGGTGGACGGCCGGGGCATCGGGGACCCGGATCGCGAACTCGTTGAGGTACGGGCCCTCGTGCAGGCGGTGGACACCGATCGCGACCAGTGCGCGCTCGAGCTCGGCCGCCCGGGCGGCACCACCGGCCGCGACGTCGCGCAGCCCGTGCGGGCCGATCGTCGCGAGGTAGATCGAGGCGGCGAGGGCGAGGAGCGCCTGGTTCGTGCAGATGTTGCTGGCCGCCTTGTCGCGCCGGATGTCCTGCTCGCGGGCACGCATCGTCATGACGAAGGCGCGCCGCCCCTCGATGTCCGACGTCATCCCCACGAGGCGGCCGGGGATCTGGCGGATGAGGGCGTCGGTGCTGGCGAGGATCCCGAGATACGGCCCGCCGTACTGGAGCGGGATGCCGAGCGGCTGGCCCTCGCCGGCCGCGATGTCCGCCCCGTAGGCGCCCGGCGGCTCCAGGACGGCCAGCCCGACCGGCTCGACGACGGCGACGAACAGGGCTCCCGCGGCATGGGCGAGGCGGCCGATCTCGGCCATCGGCTCGAGCAGGCCAAGCACGCCCGGCTGGGCCGCCACGACGCCGGCGACCGGGTGCTCCGTGTCGCCCAGGAACCGCTCGAGGGCGGCGAGGTCGGTGGTGCCGGCCGCGGGGCCGGTCGCGACGAGGGGCACCTCGTCGAACGTGAGCTCGCCTCCGGTGAAGTACGTCTCGAGCGTCTCGCGGTAGTGCCGATGCACGCTCCGCGACACGAGGACGCGCTCGCGATGGGTCGCCCGGCAGGTCATGAGCGCCGCCTCGGCGGTCGCCGCGGCACCGTCGTAGTGGGAGGCCGAGACGACGTCCAGGCCGACGAGCTCGGCGATGAGCGATTCGTATTCGTAGATCGACTGGAGGGTCCCCTGGCTGATCTCCGGCTGGTACGGCGTGTACGCCGTGTACCACTCGCCGCGGAGGAGGAGCTGGTCGACCGCCGGCGGGGTCCAGTGGCGGTAGGCCCCCGCGCCCAGGAACGAGGCGAGGTCCGTCCGATTGCGGGCCGCGAGCGCTTCGAGGCGGGCAGCGAGCTCCAGCTCGGGGACCGGTCCCGGGAGCCGGAGCGGGCTCGCCCGAAGCTCGGGTGGGATGTCGGCGAAGAGCGCTTCGACATCGGCGACGCCGATCGTCCGGAGCATGTGCTCCCGATCGACGGGGGTATGGGGGCCGTACGGCATCGGGCGTTCAGCCGGCCGCGACGAGCTCGTCGTAGGCGGTCGCGTCGAGCAGCCCGTCGAGCTGGGCGGCGTCGGCGAGCCGCAGGCGGATCATCCAGCCTGCCTCGAACGGGTCCTGGTTCACGAGCTCCGGCCGGCCGGTCAGCTCGCCGTTCACCTCGACCACTTCACCACCGACCGGCGCGAACAGGTCGCTCACCGCCTTCACGCTCTCGACGACGCCGAACGTGGCGGATTGTTCGAGCGCGCGGCCCACGTCCGGGAGCTCGACGAAGACGATGTCGCCGAGCTGCTCGGCCGCGAAGGCCGTGATCCCGACGGTCGCGACGTCGCCCGCCCGGCGGACCCATTCGTGATCCTTGGTGTAGCGCAGATCCGCTGGGACCATCGGCCGGATGACCTCCTGGAGGCGACGGTGGCCGCGCTGCACGGATCGCGGCGCGGATGGCGGCGAGGCGGACGCGGAACGGGCCGGTACGGTCTTCGGTCGGCCGGCGGTCCGGTGCGTTCCGCGTCCCGGGAAGGGTCAGCGGGCCCGGCGATAGAACGGCAGCGACACGACCTCGGCCGGGACCGGCTGATCCCGGATGTCAACGGCGAGCATCGTACCCGGTCGCGCGTCGCCCGGCGCGACGTAGGCCATCGCGATCGGCACGCCCAGGGTCGGCGACTGCGTGCCGCTCGTGACGACGCCCGTTCGAGTCTCGCCGGCG
>DASVIK010000130.1:0-3955 GCA_036382135.1 Candidatus Limnocylindrales bacterium
GGCGGCGTCAATGGAGTTTCGGGTGGTCCGGTGGGGTCCGGTGCGGCCTGTCCACGGTGCTACGATTCGGTCGTCGCCCGGTCCGTCCGGACTCCCCCGACACGACGGAGTCCCGCATGCCCGACCTGAGCAATCTCCACATCTCGAGCCACCCGGCGGTGCTCCACAAGCTCGCCATCCTGCGCGACGAGAAGACCGAGCCGAAGAAGTTCCGGGAGGTCGTCCGCGAGCTCTCCTGGCTTCTCGGCTACGAGGCCCTGGCGGACGCGCGGGTCCGGCCGATCACGATCCGGACGCCGATGGAATCGATGGAGGGCGCCGAGCTGGCCGACCGGATCGGCCTCGTCCCGATCCTGCGGGCCGGCCTGGGCATGGTCGATGCGATGCTCGAGCTCATGCCGACGGCCCAGGTCTGGCACCTCGGCCTGTTCCGCGACGAGCGGACCCTCCGACCGGTCGAGTACTACAACAAGCTGCCCGACTCCGCGTCGGTGGACGTGTGCCTCATCCTCGACCCGATGCTCGCGACGGGCGGGTCGGCGACCGCGGCGATCGAGGTCCTCAAGCGCTGGGGTGCCGTGCGGATCAAGCTCGTCAACCTCATCGCCGCCCCTGAAGGGGTGGCCGCGGTGAGTGCCGCCCACCCGGACGTGCCGATCCACTGCGCGGCGCTCGATCGCCAGCTCAACGAGAAGGGCTACATCCTGCCGGGCCTGGGCGATGCGGGCGACCGCCAGTTCGGAACGGGCAAGGCCGACTAGCTCGGTCGTAGGTAACGCGGACGCCGACGGCCCCGGCGGCGCTCAGTCAAGAACGTCGCTCGCCGGCGTCGCCCCCCGGTGGCGGCCCAGGCCCTCGGCGGCGGGCTACGGTCGGGACCTCGAGCCACCCCTCGGCGACCGCTCTCGCCGACAGCTCCGCCCGCGACTCGATGCCGAGGCGCTCGAACACGCGCCGGAGGTGGCCCTCGACGGTCTTCGTCGCGATCCCCAGCGCCGCGCCGATCTCGTCGTTCGAGCGGCCGTCGACCACGAGCCGGACGATCTCCTGCTCGCGGGTCGTGAGCGTCGGGTCGGTCGCCCGGGGGCCGGGCGCGGCCGCGACGGGCTCACCGAGCGCGGCCGCCCGGATGGCGGCCACGAGCTCCGGCATCGGCGCCGTCTTGAGCACGAGCGCGGCGGCACCGAGCCGGTACGCCGCTGCCGCGTACTCGGCCTGCGCGAACGCGGTGAGCACGACGACCGCCGGCCGCCGGGCGGCGTCGCGATGGCGCCCCAGGAGCTGGAACCCGGTCTCCTCCCCGAGGCGGATGTCCAGGAGCAGCACGTCCACGAGCGCGGGGTCGAGGAGCGGCTCGGCGAGGTCGAGCGACGCCGCCGTTCCCGCGATCTCGATCCCCGGGTACTCGCGCAGCAACGCCGCCATGCCGTCCCGGACGACGGGGTGGTCGTCCACGATCGCCACGCGGATGCGGGCACGTTCGACGGTCATGTGGCTGCGGCCCGGGCACCGTCGACCGCCGGGCTGGCCGCATCGCCGGACCAGACGACGCGGACCCGCGTCCCGCCCTCGGGCCGGTCGGCGACCGCCAGCTCGGCCCCGAGCTTCGCCGCGCGCTGCGCCATGGTGAGGAACCCGAGGTGGCCGGGGGTGGCCGGCCTCGCGAGGGCGTCCTCGCCGACGCCGGGGCCGCGGTCCTCGACCTCGAGCTTGGCCGAGCCAGACTCGGCGCGGAGGCGCACCGTGATCGGCGGGCGGCCGTGCTTGATGGCGTTGGCGACGGCCTCCTGCGCGATGCGGTAGAGGCCGAGCTCGACGTCGTACGGCAGCCGCTCCTCTCCGTCGTAGCGGAGGTCGATGTCGATCCCCGATGCGGCCCGCACCTCGCCGACGAGCGCCTCGAGCGCGGCCGCGAGCCCGAGGTCGTGGATCACCGGCAGGCGGAGGTCGGCGCAGATCGCCCGCAGCCGGTCGATCGCGTCGCGCAGCGTCGCGGCGGCGTCGTCCTCGCCCGCGCGGTCGAGCCGGTGGACCAGCATCGAGAGGTCCTGGATCACGTCGTCGTGGATGTCCGCGGCGATCCTCGCGCGCTCCGACTCACCCTCGTCCACCACCAGGCCGCGCTCGAGCGCCTCCCTGGCGGCCTCGCGGACGACGGGCAGGACGGCGACCGTCCAGGTGATCGCCACGACGACGATCCAGACGACGAGCGGCTGCAGAAACGGCGTGTCCGTCAGCGCCGCGAGCGGGGCGAGCGCGACCGCCGGCAGCGTCGCGAGGACGGCCGTGTCCCCGGCTCGGAGCAAGGGGGCGAGCCGGCTCGAGCCGGCCAGGCGTCCGGCGTCGCGCTGGAGCTGCGCCGCCAGGACGAGCGCCGGCACGAGGGGCACGGCCGAGGCGAGAGCCCAGCGCAGGACCGACAGGACGCCGCGCTCCATGCCGAGGACGGCCGCCAGGGCGCCGATGAGCGCGGCCGCCAGCGCAAGGACCGTCGATCCCAGCAGCGCCCGGCGCCGCGCCCGCGGCGTGGCGATGAGCTGGGCGAGGGCCGCGGCGGCGACCAGGGCGGCAGCGGCCACGAGGACGCTGGTCAGCACGACGAGGGCCGGGGTCAGCGTGAGGTAGGCGGGCAGCAGGAACAGCGGCGAGGCCGCGGCGGCGAGGAGCGGCGCCTCGACGCCCAGGGCCGGCTTGCGGGCGAGCCTGCGGTAGCCGAGCCAGACCAGGCCTGCGAGGCAGAGCAGGCCGGCGGCGACGAGCGCCAGCGCGCTCGCGTAGAGTCGTTGGATGGCCCACCAGGGCTCGAACGTCTGCGACCCGAGGTAGATCGGCGGGATCGGTGACGGCAGCTCGCCCGGCTTGGCCATGTAGACAAACCCCGGCACCATCGCGACGGCGGCCTGCTGGGCCTCGACCGCTCCGGGCAGCGTGTAGACCTGCTCGTCGAGCCCGACCCCGATCACGGCTCGTTCCACGCTCACGACGATGAACCCGGGCTCCACGCCATCGTGCCAGGCGAGGCCGCCGGGACGGACGGACGCGATGATGAGCATCTGCTGGCCGGCGTCGTCGTGCGAGAACCCGTAGGTGAACCCGGGGTCGACGACGCCGGCCGCGTAGGCCGCGATGCCCGCGACCGCCGAGGCTGCGATGATCGCCAGCGCCAGCAGGGTGAGGCGAAGCGGTTTCATGCCTTGGACGCTAGCACCGCGACGCCCGCCCGAAACGACGGGATAACCCTCATGCAGCCGGCCGAACAAGAGCCACCCCCTATCGAGGTGTCGGCCTGTGCAGGGGTACTAACGGCGCATGCTCGCGGGACGTATCTCTGGCGCCGCGGGGGCCGTTGGGCACTCACCAAGAGATCGCCGCAGCTTGACGCTCGACGAGTCTCACCAACGTGCAGCAGCAATGGCCTTTGCAATCGCCTCGCGTCAGAGACGCCGCCTGTAGGAGGCAATACACCCGTGACCCGCCGCGTGCTCGTGGTTCTCTTCTTCGGCCTGGCCTTCGCCCTCGGTCTCGCCTTCGTCGGCCTGCGAGGGTCGCCGGTGACGATCCTGACCGGACCCGGCGGCATCACCGGCAATACCGCGAGCTCGTACACCGGCTGCTACACCGACTTCATCGTCGGAAAGTTGGTGACCGATCCGACCTACGGGACCGCGGTCATCGACCACGATCCCAATGGTCGCAACCCCGACCAGCGCTACCCGGTCATGTGGCTCCCGGGCTACACCGGCCGGCAGTCGGGGAGTGAGGTCGAGATCCTCGATCGAAGCGGCAAGGTCGTCGCTCGGACCGACCAGGTCTGGAAGATCGCCGGTGGCGGCTGGGGTGGCTGGGACGCCAGTCTTCCTCGAGTCTGGGTGGCATGCGGCTTCGTCCTGCCGCCCGCGGCGGGCCAGTAGCGCAACGGCTCTACCCTGCTGAGCCCGATCCTGTTCCCGCTCAA
>DASVIK010000131.1:0-3281 GCA_036382135.1 Candidatus Limnocylindrales bacterium
CGAGCAGCACTACGTCGATGCCGGCGAGCACGACCATCCGGATGACAAGGATGGCGGACCCCGCGCCGGCGGGCCCGGCGGTGCGTCCGGCGGCGGGCCGGATCGGGGCGACTCCGGCGGGTCCGGCGGTGGGGGAGCGCCCGGTGGCGGTCCGTCCGCCGGCGGTCCCGGCGACCCGGGAGACGATCCGTCGCCGCAGGCCCTCGCGACGACCGGGATCCGCGACTGATGAGCCTCCAGCTCCACCGCCCCGACGGCCAGGGCGGCATCGAACCCCGCACCACGACCGAACGCGACTGGCGCCGCCAACTCCGTTCACCCCGCTGGGGCAGCGGCATGCGCGGCCGCCGGATCGTCCGGCTCTCCAACCCGGAGATGAACCCTACCCGGACCGGCGTCTCGATCGCGTTCTGGCTCACGCTCGGGCTGGCGACCTTCGTGCTCCTCGTCCTCGGCTACGGAACGGGGTTCTGGCACGTGGCGAGCGTGGCGACCCACGCGGCCGGCAGCGTCGCGCCCTGACGGGGTCTGGTCGTGGGCCCCGCGGTCTGCCACGGTTCGAGGAGCTGATGGCCAGATGCTCGCCACGCGATCTTCGGGCCGCCTCGTCGAACCGCGACCGGCGACTCGTCACGACCAGTTAGCCGTCCGCGGCTGATCGTCGTCGTTTCACCGGCTGCCGGGCGGTCCAGGCGCCGGATCAGTCGGCCCGAGGCCGCCTCAGCGTGCACCTGGCCATCTTGCCGGCCGCCGACGGCCGAAGGCCGGCCTCGGGCCGGGCCAGGGCCGGTCCCGGGCCGGTTGTCTGCCTTGCGTTCACCACGAGGACGTTCGGCAGCGCCGGTCCCAGCGAAGGGCCGACGCACGGCCCAGAGTCAGCCTAGCGCGGCAAACTCCGGGCTCGCCGCCGCCGCTGGATGCCCAGAGCGCGCCCGGTTTCGCGCCCAGCGTTCACCCGGCGAGAACAAGGCGCACTGTCCGCGCGATCCGAGCGGCGATCTGCCCGCCCGATCGGGGCGGCGATCTGCCCGCCCGATCCGGGCGGCGATCCATCGCGATCGGGGCGGCGATCCATCGCGATCGATGCGCGCGATCGCGGGACGATCCCCACCACGGACGGAGCCAGCAGCGGCCGAGCGCCCCTGAACGGGGGTTGAACGGGGCCGGAGACCGGCCTCGCCTATACTTCCCCGGCTATGGTTCTGGGCTTTCTCAATCGTTTTGTCGACTCGAACGACCGCGAGCTTCGACGGATCCAACCCCAGGTCGACGAAGCGAACGAGCTCGAGGCGGAGTTCGAGCGGCTCTCCGACGACGAGATCCGCGCCCGGATCGACGATATCCGCGAGGACATGCACGAAGCGGCCGTGCCGGACGAGCCGTCCGAGGATGAACTCCACCATCCCGATCTCGAGCGCCGGCGCGAGTTCCTGAAGGCCCGTCGGAAGCGGGAGAAGGAACGGCTCCAGGCGGCTCTCGACGAGGTGGTCCCGGAGGTCTTCGCGGCCACCCGCGAGGCGATGAAGCGGACGCTCGGCATGCGCCATTTCGACGTCCAGCTCATCGGCGGGGTCGTCCTCCACCAGGGCCGGATCTCCGAGATGAAGACCGGCGAGGGCAAGACGCTCGTCGCCCCGCTGGCCGCGATCCTCAACTCGCTGACCGGCCGCGGCGTCCACGTCGTCACCCCGAACGACTACCTCGCCCGGCGCGACCCGCAATGGATGGGCCCGATCTTCCACTTCCTCGGCGTGAGCGTGGGGATGATCACCCACGACGCGAGCTTCGTCTTCGAGCCGGGCTACCCCACGAACGACGAGCGGCTCGTCAACCTGCGCCCGACCACCCGCCAGGAGGCCTACGGGGCCGACGTCACGTACGGGACGAACAACGAGTTCGGATTCGACTACCTGCGCGACAACATGGTCACTGAGCTCGACCAGCGGGTGCAGCGCGGGCGCTACTTCGCGATCGTCGACGAGGTCGACAACATCCTCATCGACGAGGCGCGGACGCCGCTCATCATCAGCGGCCAGGCCGAGGAATCGGCCGACAAGTACTACACGTTCGCCCGCATCGTCCCTCGTCTCCAGGGCCGCCCGGAAGGCGAGGAGGAGGGCGGCGACTACTTCGTGGACCTCAAGGACCGGGCCGTGAGCCCGACCGAGGAGGGCATCCACAAGATGGAGGGCTGGCTCGGCGTCGAGAACATGTACGACGCGGACCCGACCCTGGCCCGTCACTTCGAGCAGGCGCTCAAGGCCCATGCCCTCTACAAGCGCGACCGCGACTACATCGTCAAGGAAGGCGAGATCGTCATCGTCGACGAGTTCACCGGTCGCCAGATGCCCGGTCGCCGCTGGAGCGAGGGCCTCCACCAGGCCATCGAGGCGAAGGAGGGGCTGCGCGTCCAGCGCGAGTCGGTGACCCTGGCCACGATCACGTTCCAGAACTATTTCCGGCTCTACGACAAGCTCGCCGGGATGACCGGTACGGCGATGACCGAGGCCGAGGAGTTCCACAAGATCTACAACCTCGAGGTGGTGGCCATCCCCACCCACCGCGACATGATCCGCGCGGACGACGCGGACCTCGTGTTCCGCAACGAGCCCGGCAAGTTCAACGCGCTCATCGACGAGATCGTCGAGATGACCGAGCAGGGCCGGCCCGTCCTCGTCGGCACGATCTCGGTCGAGAAGAGCGAGATCCTGTCCGAGATGCTCAACCGGCGGGGCATCAAGCACGAGGTCCTGAACGCGAAGTTCCACGAGAAGGAATCCGGGATCGTCGCGCAGGCCGGCCGGACCGGGGCCGTGACGATCGCCACGAACATGGCCGGCCGCGGCACGGACATCCTGCTCGGCGGCAACCCGGCCGGCCTGGCGAGCGAGACGCTCCACCGGCAGGGCCTCAACCCGGCCGAGGTGGACAAGGCGACCTACGACCAGGCGCTCGCGCAGGCCAAGGCGATCTGCGACGCCGACCACGAGCGGGTCGTCGGGGTGGGCGGCCTGCACATCATCGGCACCGAGCGACACGACAGCCGGCGCATCGACAACCAGCTCCGCGGCCGTGCCGGGCGCCAGGGCGACCCGGGGTCGTCGCGCTTCTACCTCTCTCTCGACGACGACCTCATGAAACGGTTCGCCTCCGACCGGGTCGCCGGCCTGATGGAGCGCATGGGCCTCGAGGACGACGTCGCGATCGAGTCGCGGCTCGTCTCGAAGACGATCGAGAGCGCCCAGACCCGGGTCGAGGGCTTCAACTTCGACATCCGCAAG
>DASVIK010000132.1:0-2749 GCA_036382135.1 Candidatus Limnocylindrales bacterium
TCGCCAAGCTCGAAGGTGACGCCGCGTTCGTCTTCGCGCCGGCCGCCAAGCTCGATGGCTCGCTCCTGCTCGATACGATCGAACGCTGCTACTTCGGGTTTCGCCGGCGCCGTCGCGACGTCCGCCAGGCGAGCTCGTGCAGCTGCAACGCCTGTGTTCGGATCCCCGATCTCAATCTCAAGTTCGTCGTCCACGACGGGATGGCGCTGCGCCACCGGATCGCCGGTCGCGAGGAGCTGCTCGGGTCGGACGTCATCGTCGTGCACCGGATTCTGAAGAACGAGGTCGTGGAACGGCTTGGGATCGACGCCTATGCGCTCTTCACCCAGGCCAGCGTGGACGCGGTGGCCATCGAACCGGCGGCGCTCGGGATGCAGCCGCTGGCCGAGACCTACGAGCACCTCGGAGAGGTCGGAACGTGGGTCCACGATCTCGAGCTACGCTGGCAGGAGGAGGAGGCGCGTCAGCGCGTGTTCGTCACCCCGGCCGAGTCCTGGTTCACGGTCTCGGTGAACACCACTGCCCCACCCCAGCTCGCCTGGGAGTTCCTCACGGCTCCGGGCCGGCGGCCCTCGTGGCAGGTTGGGGTCACCGAGGTGGTTCTCGTCGACGGCCCGGGCAACCGGCGCGCCGTCGGGGCCACCAACCACTGCGTGCATGGCGCCAACGGGGGCGTCACCGAGGAGATCCTCGACTGGCGGCCGTACGACTACCTGAGCGACCGGGGGACGCACGAGACACCCGCCGGGCCCGTGAAGATGCTCGAGACGATCGAGCTGGAGCCAACCGCCACGGGGACGACCATCCACTTCCGGTACGGGAAGCCCAGGACCGCGAAGGAACGGGCGATCATGCTGAGCCTCGAGCCGATGTACCGGGAGGTCTTCGCAGCCAGGATGACGAGGCTCGCCGACCAGCTCGACGCGGAGATAGCCGCTCGGGTCGCAGAGCAGACCGAGGAGCCCGAGCTGCCGGCATCCAAAGCGGATGGCGTCCTCGCGAACCTCGGGGCCGGACGCTAGGAGGCCGGGCAGTCACCCCGCGTGCTCGTGTCCTCGCGATCCGGGCCGGCCGTCGCTGTGGATGAGGATCCCGCCCGGCCGCAGGAGCCGCCGCTCCTGGCGATGGATCTCGCGGCGGATTCGTTCGCGGGCGCGCCCGTGCGAAGCTCGGAACTCGGGTGAGCCGAAGAGGCGGCTCTCGTGGACGGCGTCGAACGATCCGGTCGCCAGGAAGTCGAGGGCGCCGGCGACACCCAGGTCGACCCGATGATGCTCGAACGCCTCGTCGGCCAGATCTCCAATGTCGATGCCGACCGGTCGCGCCCCGAGCTCGACGAGCAGCCGGCACATCCACGGCTCGAACTCTGCCGTCCGTAGGCCCGTGACGGGCGACCGGCTCGAGTTCGACCCGCAGGCGATGTCGAGGACGGCCTGGCCGCGGATCGCCGAAAGGGGGCCGAAGGCATCCATCAGGCGGCTCACGAACTCCGCCATGATCGCTGCCAGGTTCAGCTCCGCCGCGATCTTCGACGTGAGACGATCCCGGACGTCGATCTCGCCGAGGGCGCGGGCCAGCGACTCCCGGTCGGAGGGTGTCCGGCCGAGGGCGCTCAGGCGTCGAAGAGGGTCCCGCTCCACCACTTCGCGCTTCGTCAGGCGGAGGCCATCCGCTCTGCGATCGCCCGCGCGACGATCGCCGCATCGTCGCCCACGCCGAACAGGGTCGACGACTTGCGGGTCCGCAGGAAGTGGGTGCCCACGAAGAAGAGGCCGTCGACAACCGTGCTCGACCCGTCGAGCTGGATCGGGAAACCCATCTCGTCGAACGCGTCGGCCCAGGGCAGCCACGAACGGAAGTCCGGGCGGAAGCCGCCGGCGAACACGACCGCCCCGAACCCGTCGAGCGAGACTTCCTCCGGCGCTGCGCCGTCGAACGGCGCCGGATCGGCGACCTCCGGCCGCGGCAGCCCGCGCTCATCGGCTGCCCGGAGGATCAGTCCCATGATGTCGCGGTTCCGCGCGTCCCCCCAGGCCACCGAGTCGGCCAGGTCGGGGGCGAACCGCGCCTGGTGACCTGCTGCCCCGACGAAGTGGCCGACGAGCGTTACCCCACTCGCCCGGAGCGTCCGGAGGTTCAGGTCGTGGCCGCCGCCGTGGCCCGTCGCGAGGGGGTTCGCGCCGAGGCGGGCCGCAGGCGACGGCAGGGTGGTGACCGATTGGTCGAGGAAGCCTGACGCCTCCAGCCACCAGACGAGGTCGCGGTCACCCAGCCGGCGCGGCGCCCACGGGGCCTTCCCGCACGAGAGGACGACATCCCGGCCGGCTTCGCGCAGCTCCTCGGCCAGCTGGCAGCCCGACTGCCCGCTGCCGACGACCAGGACTGGCCCCGGCGGCAGGCCGGCCGCGTTTCTAAAATCCTCGACGTCGATCCGGAGGAGGCCCGCCGGCAACGAATCGGAGCCGGCAGGGCGGTGGGCACGCTGGAACGCGCCGGTGCACAGGACGACGCGGGCGGCGTGCAGGTTGCCGGCCGACGTTCGAGCGATGAAGCCACCCGGCGCCCGATCGATCGTCCGGACGTCGACGCCCTCCCGGATGGGCGCTCCGGAAGTGGCCGCGTATCGCTCAAGGTGGGCCACGATCTCGTCGCGGGGCATGAAGCCGTCGGGGTCGTCGCCCGCGTAGGCCCCGCCCGGGAGCCGGACCGACCAGTTCGGGGTGACGAGGCAGAAGCTGTCCCAGCGATC
>DASVIK010000133.1:0-1537 GCA_036382135.1 Candidatus Limnocylindrales bacterium
AACGACCGCCCGGCAATCGAGCTCCTGATGACCCAGGAACAACACCACAACGAGACCCGGAAATCGCTGCAACGGCGGATGGAGCAGGCAAGCCTGCTCAGCCGCCCGGCCGCAGCCCGCGCCGCAGGAGGACGATCGTGAGCCAGGATCCCATGGACCGCCAGCTGGTGGAGGCGGTGCTGGCCGCCAGCCCGCGCCGACGTCGTGCCGCCGCCGCCGAGGTGAAGGCCGTAAACGCGGCGAGCAAGGCGGCCGGCGCGGTCGCCGTGATCGTGCCCGATGCGGAGGAGGACGACGACCTGGACCTCGGCGCGGAGCCGGGCGTCCCGGAGCTGATCGTGGCCGACGACGACCTGGCCGGCGGGAACGGGGATGCGTCTTCGGATCTTGCTGCTGACGCCCCGGTGCCGGAGGTTCCGGCGAAGCTCGACCCGAAGGTGCTCGAGGAGCCCACCGCGGAGGAGCTCGAGGCGCTCTCGGCCGACATGATCGGGATCGACGACCCGGTCCGGATGTACCTCAAGGAGATCGGAAAGGTGGCCCTCCTGACCGCCGAGGAGGAGATCGTCCTGGCCAAGGCGATCGAGCTCGGCGAGTGGATGGTCGAGGCCCCCGCGAAGGCGATCGTCAGCCTCCACGAGTGGACGCTCCACGACACCGAGCGGAAGACCCGAACCGCGAAGCCGCAGCACCGCCTCCCGCTCGGCGACGAGGCGCACCTGATGGTGCGCGTGGCGCTCGCCGACGAGGGCGCCGCGGACCTCCTGGTCCCGCACCCGGACTTCCACCTGGTCAAGGCCGGCCGCGACGTCGCGTCGGAGGGCACCAAGGAACGCCTCAAGGAGGCGCGCCGTCACCTGGGCGAGTACGCCGAGAAGCTGGACGCGGATTCGTTCGTCACGCTCCTCGACTGGGCCTACCTCGCGGTCCACAACGGGGACCTCGACTCGCGCGACAACGTGGGCCTGCGAGCGATCTACGACTGGACCCGCGACGAGGTCGCCTTCCCGGCGCTCGAGCGCTGGATCATGGGCGGCCACGACGCGGAGCTGCTCAGGCGGATGGGCTACTACGACCCCAACGAAGTCCCGCTCAACACGAAGCTGGCCCACCGCCGCGGCGAGCTGGTCCGGATCGGGCGTGACGCGCGCGAGCAGCTGACCTCCGCCAACCTGCGGCTGGTCGTCTCGATCGCGAAGAAGTACATCGGCCGGGGCATGTCGTTCCTCGACCTCATCCAGGAAGGCAACATCGGCCTGATTCGGGCGGTCGAGAAGTTCGACTACGAGAAGGGCTACAAGTTCTCCACGTACGCCACGTGGTGGATCCGGCAGGCGATCACCCGCGCGATCGCCGATCAGGCCCGCACGATCCGGATCCCGGTCCACATGGTGGAGACGATCAACCGGCTCATCCGCGTCTCGCGGCAGCTGCTCCAGGAGCTGGGCCGCGAGCCCACCGTCGAGGAGATCGCCGAGGCGATGTCCCGCGGCCAGGAGGTCGTGGTCACGCCCGAGAAGGTCCGCGAGATCATCAA
>DASVIK010000134.1:0-9216 GCA_036382135.1 Candidatus Limnocylindrales bacterium
ACTCCTGCTCCGCTCGATCGGGGTGTCCGACGCCGACATGGAACGCGGCCAGATGCGCGTCGAGGCCAACGTGTCGCTCCGTCCGCGCGGCACGACGCCGTTCGGGACCCGGGTCGAGGTCAAGAACATGAACTCGTTCCGGGCGGTGGAACGGGCGATCGAGTACGAGATCGAGCGTCAGGCGGCCGCCCTGGACGCCGGCGAGATCCTGACCCAGGACACGCGCGGCTGGGACGACGGCCGGCAGGCGACGTACGTCATGCGCTCCAAGGAGGACTCGCACGACTACCGCTACTTCCCGGAGCCCGACCTGCCGCCCCTGCGGGTGGAGGCCGCGTGGCTCGATTCGCTGCGCGCGCGCCTGCCGGAGTTACCCGCCGCGCGGCGGGCCCGCTACGGCGAGCTGGGCCTGTCGGCCTACGACGCCGGGGTCATCGTCGCGGAGCCGGCCATGGCGGCCGCGTTCGACGCGATCCACCAGGCCGGTCCGACGCTGCCGGCCAAGGAGGTCGCCAACCTCGTGACCGGCGACTACGGCCGCGCCGCCAAGCTCGAACCGTCCCGCACCTCCGAGGGCCTCGTTGGCCGAGCCCGCGGCGCCGAGCTCGCCGACCTCCTGCGTCGCGTCGTCGGCGGCGAGCTGTCGCGCGCCAATGCGAAGGACGTCCTCAACGAGCACATCGAGCGAGGGACGGACGTGGCGGCGATCGTCGAGGCCGGCGGCCTGCGCCAGATCTCGGATGTCGCGGCGCTCGACTCGATCGTGGACGCCGTGCTGGCGGCCCATCCGGCCGCCGTCGCCGATCACCGGGCGGGCAAGCCCTCGCTCGGCTTCCTCGTGGGGCAGGTCATGAAGGCATCCCGTGGTCAGGCCAACGCGGCGATGGTCCAGGTCGCTCTGCGCGATCGCCTCGGCGACGCCGGCTCGGACGAGGGCTGAGCGGGTGGGCCCGATCAACCTGATCCTGTGGGTGGGCGGCGGTGCGCTTGTCTGGCTCGGCTACACGCGGGCCCGTGGCCCGTGGGCGCGCTACCAGGACCTGAAGGCCCAGGACGCCAACGTCGCCCGCTACGAAGCCTGGCGGGGCGGCATCCGCGAGGACACCGGTCCGACCGGTGCGTCCGTCGCGATGGCCATCCTGCGCCGCCAGGTCCAGCTCGGGGCCGCCATCGGCATCGGTGGCATCGTCGCGGTCGTCCTCGGGTTCGTCATCCGCTGACGGCCGGCGCGCTGGAGCGCGGCCCGCGGCTCCTGGGGACGGGATCCGGCCAGATGTGCGCCAGGAGGACTCCGGGCCACCTGCCGACGCCGAGTGGCGTGGCCGATGCGATCGATACGGAGTCTTTCGTGCTCGGATCGAGCCGGGCCGAACCGTCGACGGGCGCTCATCCCTCGTCCGACGCGGCCACGAGGATCGCTGGCGTGCATCTGGCCAGGACGCGAGGCGGATCCGGCCGGAAGTCCCGCCGATGGGCATCCGGCCACCGCGGCCCGCCGCTCGCGACGAGCGCGCCGGTCGTTCAGCGGACCCGGAGCCTGCGGACCTCGATGGCGGTGCAGCGGTCCATGACGACCGACAGGCCGGCCGCGGCCGCGATCCTCGCCGCGTCCCAGTTCACGACCCCGAGCTGGAGCCACAGGCAGCGTGCGCCTGCGGCGACCGCCTCCTCGGCGTGGGGCACGCAGAGCTCGGACCGGCGGAACACGTCGACGATGTCGAAGGGACCGGTCTCCGCCGCGGCCGCCACCACGGACGGGAAGGAGCGGACGCCGAGGACTTCGGCCGTGTTCGGGTTGATGGGCACGCAGTCGTAGCCGGCGGCGACGAGGGTCCGGAACACCCCGAACGACGGTCGACTCGGGATCGCCGACGCGCCCACCACCGCGATGCGCCGCGACGTGCGCAGGAGCTCGGCGATGCCCGCCTCGTCGAGGAGCGCGACCGGTCCGCGGCCCTCCTCGAGGTCGAGCACCTCGCGGGCGCGTCGGCGCTCGTCGGCCGTCAGGTCCGGACCTCCTTGGCGTACGGCTGGCCGTCGGCCGCGGGCGCCACGGACCGGCCGATGAAGCCGGCCAGCACGACGATCGTCACGATGTACGGCAGGGCCCCGAACAGCTGGCTCGGGATCGCGCCGAGCAGGGTCCCGAGCTCGCCGGTCGGCGGATTGACCCCGATCGCCACCTGCAACGTCGTGGCCGCGCTGAACAGGAGGGCGGCCCCGAATGCGCCGACCGGCGTCCACCGCCCGATGATGACCGCCGCGAGGGCGATGAACCCACGGCCTGCCGTCATGTTGAGCTGGAACGAGGCCTGCGACTCGAGGGTGAGGAACGCCCCGGCAAGACCGGCGAAGACGCCGCCGAGAATGACGTTCCTGTAGCGCACGCGGATGACGTCGATGCCGACGGTCTCGGCTGCTTTCGGGTGCTCGCCGACGGCGCGGGTGCGCAGGCCCCAGCGCGACCGGAAGAGCATGACCTGGAGGAAGAGGACGAGGAACAGCGCCGACATCGCGATCGGGCCCTGGCCGAGGAATGCCCCGAGGATCCAGCCGACGACCGGGATCGAGGTGATCGCATCCGGAGGGATCCAGGCCGCGAAAATGCCGCCGCCGAGGTGCGGGTTCGGGATCACGATGAGGCGGTACAGATAGCCGGTCACGCCGAGCGCCGCGATGTTGATGATCGTCCCGCTGATGATCTGGTCCGCTCGGATCGTGATCGAGAGCCAGGCGTGCAGCGCGGACACGAGGAGGCCATTGAGTACCCCGGCGAGGACGCCGATGAGCAGCGGCAGGGTGATCCCGAAGATGTCCGACGGCGTGGCCGGCATCGCCTGGTTGGCCAACCCCGCCGCGACGAAGGCGACGAAGGCGGAGCTCAGCATCATCCCCTCGATGCCGATGTTCACGACGCCGGATCGCTCGTTCATGATCCCGCACAGCGCGCCCAGGATGAGCGGGGTCGCGAGGAAGATGACCTGATGGGCCACGGTCGGCTGCGGGATGACGGCGACCAGATAGCCGACGAGCTGGAAGACGACCCCCAGCACCGGGATCCCGTACAGGCCGTTCGCGATCTGGTCCATCAGCGGACCGCGCCTTCGCCGTAGGACTTGGTAACGGTCTGGAGCTCGGCGAGACCGGTGCCGCCCGACCGGATCCGGAACACTCGGCGAACGATGACGTCCGCGGCGATGAACAGCAGGACGATCGCCTGGATCACGTCGACGATCTCGACCGGGATCCCCGTCTTGATCTGCATGAGCCCGGCGCCCGCCCGCATCGCGCCGAAGAGGAGCGCGGCGAACACGATGCCGACCGGATGCGCCCGTCCGAGCAGGGCGACCGTGATCGAGTCAAAACCGATGCTCGTGCCGTACGAGGCGTTCATGAAGTGCGTGATGCCCAGGATCTCCATGCTTCCCGCCAGGCCGGCGAGCAGGCCGGCGAGAGACATCGTGAAGATGATGAGGAAGGCCGGCCGCATCCCGGCGTAGCGGGCCGCGCTCGGGTTGGCGCCGGTGGTCCGGATCTCGAAGCCCAGCGTGCTTCGCCAGAGCAGGAACCAGACGATGGGGACCGCCACCACCGAGGCCAGGACCCCGAGGTGCAGGTTCCGTGTTCCGAACAGGATCGGCAGGGTGGCGTTGCCGAGGTCGCCCGTCCGGTCGAACGAGAACCCGGTGGCAAGCAGTGGCCCGGTCACGAGCCATCCGATGACCGACGCTGCGATCGTGTTTAGCATGATCGTGGTCACGACCTCGTGGGCCCCGGTCAACGCCTTGAGCGCCCCCGGGACGAAGCCCCACGCCGCGCCCGCGACACACCCGGCCAGGATGGCCACGGCGATCGCCAGCGGCCCTGGCCAAGAGGCGACGGCCGCTCCGGTCCCGGCGGAGGCAAGGGCCCCGATCAGGAACTGGCCCTGGGCTCCGATGTTGAACAGGCCGGCCTTGAATGCGACCCCGACCGAGAGGCCGCCGAGGACGAGCGGTGCCGCCTGGACCATCGTGTTGACCAGCCCGTTCACGGCCGCGCTCGGGTCGGTCGTGATCCCGGCGCCCTCGAGCAGAGCCAGGTAGGCCGATAGCGGCAGTCCGAGGTCGATGTGACCGACGGTCGCCAGGCTGGTGACAAGGATGAGCACCGAGCCCACGATGAACGCGAGGACCACGGCGAGGACCGGCACCGCCGCGGCGGGTCGCGGGCTGAACCTGCGGCGGGCCTTCGGCTCGGGAGCCTCGATCGAGGTGTCCGGCGACGCGCTCACGAGACCGGCTCGCTCTCTGCCGAAGGTGCGTCGCGTTGGCCAGTCGCCATCAGGAGGCCGATCTCTTCCTTGTCGGCGGTCCGGCCGACTCGGATCGCGACGATCTCGCCGCGATACATGATCGCGATCCGGTCGGAGAGCTCGAGCACCTCGTCGAGCTCGGCGGAGACGAGCAGGACGGCCGCCCCGGCGTCGCGCCGAGCGATGGCCTGGCGATGGATGAACTCGATACTGCCGACGTCGAGGCCGCGGGTGGGCTGGTCGAGCACGAGGAGCTTGAGGTCCCCGCCGAACTCGCGGGCGACGATGACCTTCTGCTGGTTGCCGCCGGACAGCGTGCTCACCGGGACGTGTTCGGAGGGCGTCCGGATGTCGAATTCCGAGATCGCCCGGCGGGCCGCCTCGTCGATGGCCTCCTCGTCGCGGACGAACCCCTTGGCGTATGGCGGGCGGTAGTAGCTCGTGAGGACGAGGTTGTCGTCGACGGGGAAGGGGAGGACCAGGCCGAACCGGTGGCGATCACCGGGCACGAACCGCAGCCCTGCCTCGTTCATCGCCCGGGGTCGATGACCCGTGACGTCCTGGCCGTCGAGGGTGACCTTTCCCGCCGTCGGCTTGCGCAGGCCGGTGAGCGCCTCGACCAGCTCGTCCTGGCCGTTGCCCGCGACGCCGGCGATGCCGAGGATCTCGCCGGCGCGGACGTCCAGGTCGACGTTCCGGACGGCCTCCCGGCCGCGGTCGTCGTTGACCCGCAGGCCACGGACCTCGAGGACGGGTCCCGCCGGATGCGATTCGCCGCGGTCGACCGTGAGCTGGACTTCGCGGCCGACCATGAGCTCGGCCAGGTCGTCCTCGTCGGTCTCGGCCGGCAGCCGGGTGCCGACGACCTTGCCCCGCCGGAGGACCGTGATCCGGTCGGCGATCTCGAGGACCTCGTAGAGCTTGTGACTGATGAAGATGATGCTGTGGCCCTCGGCCGCCAGGCGGCGCAGGACGGCGAAGATCTCGGCGGTCTCCTGGGGCGTCAGCACCGCGGTCGGCTCGTCCAGGACCAGGATGCGGGCCTGCCGATAGAGCGCCTTGAGGATCTCGACCCGCTGCTGCCAGCCGACCGACAGGGACTCGACCTTCGCCTCCGGGTCGATCTCGAATCCGAATCGCTTGCCGAGCTCGGCGATCCGGCGATGGGCCTCCTTGCGATCGAGGAAGATCGGGTTGGCCATCGTCTCTTCGCCGAGGAGGATGTTCTCGGCAACGGTGAGCACCGGGACGAGCATGAAATGCTGATGGACCATGCTGATGCCGCGAGCGATGGCGTCGGACGGCCCGTGGATCGTCACGGCTGTGCCGTCGAGCAGGATCTCGCCCTCATCCGGGACGGCGAGTCCATAGAGAATGTTCATGAGGGTCGACTTGCCCGCCCCGTTCTCGCCGAGGAGGGCGTGGATCTCACCGGGTCGCAGGTCGAGGCTGATGTGGTCGTTCGCGAGCACGCCCGGATAGCGTTTCGTGATCCCCCGCATCTCGAGCGCCGGTGTCACGTCCGCCATGTCCGGGTCCCTCGGCGACTGGGCTGGGCTGGATGACGACGAGCGGGCCGGCCGAAGCCGACCCGCTCGTCAAACGGTGTCCTGGGTCCGGGTGTCCTACGGCTTGTCGCAGGCCACCGGCTTGCACGGATCGACGGTTCCACCCTTCATGCCGGCGAGGGCCGCATCGATCTTCGCCTGGAGGTCCGTGGTCATCATCGACTTGAGGTCGTGGAAATCGGAGATGCCGATGCCGACCGGGTCGGACTTGGCATCGTTCACGATGTTCGCACCCTTGTCGGTGCCCGCCTTGACCCGCTGGATCGCGTTCGAGACGGCGAGAGCAAGATGCTTCTCGGCGCTCGTCACGACGCACTTGAGGTTCGGGAACGACGGTGCCTGGTCGACATCGACGCCGATGCCGTAGGTGTTCGGAGCGGCGCAAGCCGCCTCGAGCGCGCCGGCCCCGGAGCCACCGGCCACCTGGAAGATCCAGTCAGCCTTCTGGCCGATCATCTGCTGGGCGATCGCCTTGCCCGTGGTCGGGTCGGTGAACGCCTTGGTGATGTCGGTCGAGACGTACTGCTCGAGGACCTTGATGTTCGGGTTGACCGACTTGGCGCCGTTCTCGTAGCCCTTGATGTAGCTCACCACGGGCGGGACGGTGTTGATGCCGCCGACGGCGCCGATGACGCCGGACTTGCTGAGCGTCGCGGCCACGATCCCGACGAGGTAACCGGCCTGGGCCTCGGTGAAGATCAGGCCCTGGTAGTTGGCCGGGATTGTCCCGGCGCAGGTCTTGTCCGTCGCGTCCTTGGGGACGCAGATGAACTGGTCGACGCCGATGAACTTGATCGTCGGGTTGGCGATGGCCGCCTTGAGCGTCGCGTCACCCAGGGCGAAGCCGACGGTCACGATGACGTTGAACTTCTGGTCGACGAAGGTCTGGATATTCGCCGCGTAGTCGGCCGGGGTCTTGGTCACGATATTCGTGGCCGTGGTGCCAACGGCGGTGGCGCCATCCTGGGTGCCCTGCCACGACGCCTGATTGAACGACTTGTCGTCCAATCCGCCGACATCGGTGACCAGGCCGACCTTCAGCCCGGCAGCCGCCGACGGCGCCGTCGTAGCGGCCGTGCCGCACGCGGACAGGACGATGGCGAACGTGGCGAACAGGGCGACCACTAGGGAGCGGGTGCGCATGCTTTCTCCTCCAACGTGTCGAGCGCGGGGCAGCCAGCACGATGCCGGCGGGGACTCGACGAGATTCGGGCCGGCCATGCCGGGCACCGTTGGTCTGCATCGTAGCGACGGGCCAGCGGCCGGGCAACCGGATTTCGTGGCCATGCGGTGCTGGCGAAGTGTAGGCGCTCCCGCGATCCTTGGTGCGACACTGTCCGGCGAGGTGCGGCTGGTTCGTAGCCCGCCAGCGATGGAGACGACGTGCATGGTTCGACCGCCCGGTCCCGGCTCGCGGCGACGACGCTCAGCGGCGCAGTGGCGATCGCGACCCTCGCTCTGGCGGCGTGCGGGGCGGGCGCGCCTCCGCCCTCCGGCCCTGCCGGCGCGTCCGCCCGTGGCGGGCCGGCGATGAGCGGCTCCGGGGCCCTGCCGTCGGGCACGACCGACCAGGCGGCCGCGTCCGGGCATGCCCTGCGCTATGTCGCGCTCGGCGATTCGTACACGATCGGAACGTCGGTGAACGAGCCGGAGCGCTGGCCGAACCAGCTCGTCGGTGCGCTCCACGGGGACCCCGTCCCGCTGGACCTCGTCGCCAACCTGGGCGTGAACGGGTTCACGTCGGCCGACGTCATCGCCGTCGAGCTGCCTCGCCTCGACGAGCTCAGGCCGGACTTCGTCACGCTGCTCATCGGCGTGAACGACGTCGTCCAGGGCGTGCCCGAGACGACCTACCGCCAGCGGATCGCAGAGATCCTCGTCGCGCTCCGTCGCCGCCTCCCCGCGGACCGCATCGTCGTCGTCACGACGCCCGACTACACCGTGACGCCGGCGGGTGCCGACTATGGCGACCCGGCGGTCCAGCGGGCGGGCATCCGGCGGGTCAACGCGATCGTCTCGGAACTGGCGCGAGGGCAGGGGATCGCGGTCGTGGACATCTTCGACATCTCGGAGGGCGCCGGAGCCGATCGCGGCCTGGTCGCCCGCGACGGCCTCCATCCGTCCGGCCGGCAATACGGCCTGTGGGTAGACCGGATCGCCCCGATCGTCCGCTCTCTCGTCGCCCGGCCGGGGCCGTAGGCCAGAGCGCCGGCACCCGACGCGTCGGCCCCGGGCCGCTCAGTGGCGGCGGTGGTGGAGCTCGAGAAGGCGCGCGTCGTCGATCCCGAAATGGTGGGCGATCTCGTGGTAGAGCGTCTCGACGATCGCCGCTTCGAGCCGCTCGGGATCGGCGTTCGCGCGTGAGAGCGGGCCGCCGAACAGTGTGATCCGGCTCGGCAGCGCCGCGCCCTCGGCGCCCCACCGCGTGCGCGGCACGCCCTCGTACAGCCCGAACAACCCGGACGCCCGGACCGAGGCGAGCTGGTCCGCCGTCGGCTCGTCCTCCACGGTGATGGCCACGGATCCGAGTTGGTCGCGGAAGACGGCCGGCAACTGCTCGATGGCGTCGTCGATGACGTCGCCGAAGTCGACGGATCCGGGCTCGGTCGAGGTCGCGTCGTCCATGCCGCCACGATACCGCCGGGGCGGTCCCCGGGCCCGACCGGGCCACCCGCCGCTCGCCGTCAGAGCGGAGAGCTGGCGTTCCCCTCCTGATGGCCCGCCGTTTCCCGCCAAATGGCCCTTCGGCGGCGCGCCTCATCCGGCATGCAATGGGGGCGGAAGGCACGCGATCCGTGAATGGATCACCGAGTCGTCGACCCATGAGCCTGAATCAGCCGCCGATCACCGACGAGCGCCAGCTGCCCCTGCCGGAGCCCTCGGGCGACGGCGCAGGGCCGGCGACGGACCCCGATGAGCGGCCGCCCAGCGGCGGGCTGCGCTTCGCCCTTCCGTCGATCGAATGGGCGCGCGTGTGGCGCGCGCTGCGCGTGGGCCTCCGGGCGGGCGTCGTCGTGGTCGTCGTCTCGGTCGCCCTCGGCACCGCGGCGTTCGTGGCGGCCGGCTTCTATGGGCAGTACGGGACCGTCCGCAACGCCCCGGACACCGCGTCATGGGCCGCCCTGGCTCCGCGGTTCGCCGGGCAGACCCTGTGCACGTCGTGCCACGCGCCCGAATCGGCTGCCCAGGTCGCGAGCGCCCACCTCGCCGTCTCCTGCGAGAGCTGTCACGGCCCGGCGGCCGCTCATGCGATCGACGCGACCGCGGCCAGCGCCGCGCTCCTCATCAGGCCGACGAGCGGGATCTGCGTCACCTGCCACGCCGCCACCGCCGGTCGGCCGGCGACGTTCCCGC
>DASVIK010000135.1:0-2469 GCA_036382135.1 Candidatus Limnocylindrales bacterium
GTGCCGGCGCTGTCGCCGGTGATCATCAACGCGTTTGGCACGCTCGGCGAGTTTGGCTCCTACTCGGCGAGCACGTATCCAGCGGAGGTCACCAATCCGCTCGCGCTCAGTGGCTTGGGCGGCCAGCTGATCGCGCTGCTCGGCACGGTCTCGCACGTCCTCGGTGTCGTGGTGCTCATCCCCTTGATCGCCTCGCTCGTCGTGCGCTATCGACGGGCGTCGGGCATCGAGCGTGCCCAGCTCAAGTGGTTCGCCTACGTCGGGCTCGTCGTGCTCCCGACCCTACTCCTCGCGATCGTCACCCGCGGCGCGACCTCCGGGCCGCTTCTTGTGCTCAATGGCATCGCCTGGGTGGTCGCGATCGGCGGTCTCGCCCTCCTCCCCGTCGCGATCGGGATTGCCGTCCTGCGCTACCGGCTGTACGAGATCGACCGGTTGATCAGCCGGACGATCAGCTATGGCGTCCTGACCGCCATCGTGGCTGGTCTGTTCGTCGGCTTCATTCTCGTCTTTCAGGCGGTCCTCGCTCCGGTGACCGGCTCGAACGAGCTGGCCGTCGCGGGCTCAACCCTCCTCGCGGCGGCGCTCTTCCAACCGATCCGTCGACGGGTCCAGCGACTGGTCGACCGGCGCTTCAACCGTTCGCGTTACGACGCCGAGCAAACGGTCGCCGCCTTTGCCAGCCGGCTACGCGACGAGGTCGACCTCGAACAGCTGCGGGCGGAGATCCTGGCCACCGTCGCGGCGACGGTCGAGCCCAGCTCCGTCTCGCTCTGGCTCCGCGACTGACGCCCGGCGTTTCGCGGGAAGCTCGCCGCCCCCGACCTCGGGCCGTTTCTCGTCGTCGTCTGGGCAATCTGAGCGGGGCCGATCTCTGTCACTCTGTCCGGACTGGGACGCCAGCAAGAGGGGGTCCGCTGGCGTCCTGATGCCAGTCTGACGCCCCCGGCCAAGGGTCTATATAGGTGGCCCGCACAAGCCGCCGCCAAGCACCGCTGGGCGTTGATCGCTCTCGACTTGCAAGCTACTGACAGCAATTGGCCGGGGCGAGAGGAGTCGCGCGACATGTTTCAGATATCGGCCTGCGTGAAACCGAGCCCGTGGGGGCCAGGTCACCTCCATGTCACCACTCCACAAGCTTCCAGATCTCGGGCTCCAGCTCGCCCGGCCGCCCGCCGACCTCGGCGAAGAGGGTCACCGCCCGCTTGAGGTGCTCCATCGCTTCGGCAGGGTGACCAGTCGCTTGAAGCAGGTCCGCCAGGTTGTTCTCCAGCGCGGCCTGACGATGCCGGTCGCCCTGTTGCCTGCACCGCGCCAGGGCGTCCTCCGTCAGGCTGATCGCGCGCTCGAGGTCGCCCTCGTCAGCGAGCACGAGTGCGAGGGTGTTCAGTGCTGCGATCCGCAGGCCTGGGTCCAGCTCGATCCGGGGCCCGGCACCGGATTCGGCCGCGTCCACGACGGCGAGGGATCGCTCGAGGTGAGCACGCGCGGTGGCGAGATCGCCCCGCCGCCGGGCAAGGATGCCGAGCAGGTCGAGCGATCGAGCGGTCCCGACCGGGTCCGCGACGGCCTCGGCCAGCTCGAGCGCCTCGCGGGCGAGCCGCTCGGCACCACCGGGGTCGCCCGAGCGCTCGGCGATGGCGCTCCGGTCGGCCAGGATCCGCGCGCGCATTGCAGAGTCGGCGGTGGAGGCAAGGGCAGCCGACAAGTGGCGATCCGCCCGGTCCCAGGCCCCGCGCCGGGCGTGGACAAGCCCCTGGCGGTGCTCAAGGCTCGCCTGGTTCTCGGGCCCGTCCAGCGCGGAAGCGGACGCGAGGTGGAACAGCGCTCCTTCGTAGTCCCCGAGTAGCGTCAGCACCTCGCCCAGCGCGCCGTGGAGCTCGGCGGTCGCCGGATGGCCGAGCGCCAGCGCCGCCTCGAGGTGCAGGCGCGCCTCGTCGTTCGCGAAGATAGAGCGCGCGTCGTCGCCAGCGCGACGGTGCGCCTCCGCAGCAGCCCTCGTCCGCCCGGCCAGGGTCTCGTGCTGCGCGATGAGCGACCACCGGTCCCGACCGTCGGCGGCGTCCCGACGCGAGCCCGCGAGGGCCGTCGCAACGCGGGCGTGGAGCAGACGCCGGCGGGCGAGGCTCAGCCCGTCGTAGGCGACGTCACGGATGCGGCCATGGGTGAAGTCGAGGCGGAGGTCATCGCGCGCGACAGTTCGGATCTCCCGGACGAGACCGCGCCGGCTCAGCTCCTCGAGCGCGGCAACCGTCTCATCGTCGCTCCGCCCGCTCGCCGCCTGCACGAGGGCAGGATCGAACGAGCGCCCAATCACCGCAGCCGCCGAGAGGACCTGGCGACCGATTTCGGTCAGGGCCGCGATCCTTGCCTGGAGGAGCGCGGTGACCCCGCCGAGTGCCGCGACACGCGAGGAGTCGGGCTCGGCCAGCGCCTCGACGACGTAGAGCGGGAGCCCCTCGGAGTCCT
>DASVIK010000136.1:0-5184 GCA_036382135.1 Candidatus Limnocylindrales bacterium
CAACTGGGAGGCGACGTATTTCGCCTTCGACGAGGTGAAGCTGCTGGAGATCGCCACCTCGGCGCGGGACCTCGGAGAGGACGCCGAACAGGTGATCCACCACCTCGGGCCGCGACATGTCGAGGACGAGCTGCTGGCGACTCTCGGTTCGCGGCCGTCCGGGGACGCCGACGGCCCAGTCCGGATGTGCCTCGAAGAGGCGGCTCCGCTGGCTGACCATCTCCGGCTCGATCCACAACCCGAATCGGAGGCCCAGCGCCTCGACCTTCGAGGCGATCCCGGAGATCCCGTTCGGCAGCTTGCGCCGATCAACCGACCAATCGCCGAGCGACGTCGTGTCGTCGTCGCGGGCCCCGAACCAGCCGTCATCGAGGACGAAGAGCTCGACTCCGAGGTCCCGCGCCGAGGTGGCGATCTCCAGCAGCTTCACCTCGTCGAAGGCGAAATACGTCGCCTCCCAGTTGTTGATCAGGACGGGTCGCGGCCGGTCGCGCCACGTCCCGCGCGCCAGTCGGTCGCGATAGAGGCGGTGCAGCGCATCGCTCATCCCACCGAGACCCGTGTCGGAGTAGACCAGGATCGCCTCGGGCGTCGTGAACTCCGCACCGGGCTCGAGCGTCCAGGCGAACGTGTTCGGGCTGATCCCGATCCGGACGCGCGTCGTCTCGAACGGGTCGACCTCGGCCTCGGCAATGAAGTTGCCCGAGTAGACGAGGCTGAGGCCGTAGGCCTCACCGGACGCCTCGGTGGTCGTCGGGCGGCGCAATGCGACGAACGGGTTGTGCTGGTGGCTGGACGCGCCCCGGTCGCTCCCGACCGACTGCCGGCCGGGACGGAGCGTGCGCGCCGTGATGTGCGCCTCGCGGGCCCACGTGCCGCTCAGCTGGACGAGCTCCCAGCGGGCGTCCGGCAGGTCGAGCGTCGCGCTCATCACCGCCGTCAGCCTGGCCGTCGCGCCTCCCGCGTTCCGGATCCGCGCGCTGCGGGCCACCACGGGCAGGTCGCGGAAGATCGTGTAGCCGAGCTCGACCGTGATGCCGCTGGGCCCGTCGACAAGGGTCACTTCGAGCGTGTCTGCCTCTTCGTCGGCCTCGACATAGGTCACGGGGAGGTTCCCGCCGCCCGCAGGGACGACCGGCTTGCCGGCAAGGATCCGGTGACCCGCATAGGCGAGGTGGAGCACGCCCGATCCGTCCGCCAGCTCGACTTCCAGGGCGGCCACGCGATAGTCACCCGAGCCCGTCGTGGGGTACTCGAGGGCGACCGGGTCGCCGACCCGATTCGCGAACCCGGCGAATCCGCGCGGCACGAGGTGCGCATACGAGCGACCGGGTGCGAGGGCAGGGCCGAACGTCAGGTGCCCGAGCGTGCCGTCGTCATGGACGCGGAGGAGATAGCTGACCTGTGCGTTGTTCAGGTGGAACTCGCGGGTGTCCGCGAGATACGTGATCGGCATGGTCAGGCAGGCTCCGTCCCGCGCAGGGTCCAGCCCCAGCGGTACGTGCCGGGGCCCAGGCGGTACGCGGGCAACGTGTCGGGGCCGCAGCTGGCCGTGCCCAGGCCTCGGTGGGCGGCGTCGAGGACGACGATCGCCTCCGCGCACGGCATCACGTCGACGTCGTGGGTCGCCGCCGCAAGGTCGGCGGCGCGGACATGCGTCGCGGACACCTGGCCGGGGCGGTCAAGGTCGATCCGCAGGCCGGCGCCGGTCGTGTCCGCGAGCCGCAGCCAGCGGACGTCCGCGTGGCCGCCGTTCTCCTGCGGGCGAACGTACGGCACCAGCTGGTCGGTGACGGTCGACGTCCAGCGGCCGACGAGCCCCGACCGCCGCCGGTCCGGGTAGGTCTCGTGGGGGCCGGTGCCGAACCATTCGAGATCCTCGAGTCCGGGCACGACCTCGAGAATCGTGCCGACGCGCGCGAGGTCGTCGAGAGCGGCGGGGATCCCCACCGTCTCCGCGACCGCGATCCCGCCGTCGACGAGCGACGTGTAGCGAACCTCGTGGGTCACGACGATGCCGGTCGCGGTCGACCACTCGGCGCGCACGACCGTCGCTGGGCCATCGCGGTCGATCCCGATGAGCCGTCGCGCCAGCCGGTCGACGCCAGCCGCCGCCCAGCGCGCGGCCATCCCGCCGATCCGGTCGTTGTCGGTCGGTGCCCGCCACAGCGTGAGCGCCGGGGGCGCGGCGAGCAGGGGATGGACAAGGCGCCCGTCGGCGTCGAGCGTGACGACGCCCAAGCCGTCCGGGGGCGCGATCGGCGGCGCCTCCGGCGGCGAGGCCCCGACAGGCATCGACCCGACCGGAAGCTGGACCGCGCAGACCTCGAACCCCTCGGGCGCCCATGCCTCCGCCGCTGCGGTCGCGACGCGCACGGTCAGCCATACCTCGCCAAGCCCCGCATCCGGCACGATCCAGCCCGGCAGCTGGACGACCGCCCGTTCGCCCGGCCCGATCGGCGGCAGCGCGAACGGCGCGCCGGCGATCGTCTCGCCGCCCACGCTCAGGTCGTAGGTCGCGCGCAGCCACGCGAGGTCGCGGAAATGCTGGTGGTTCGACAGCTCGATCCGGCCCTCCGCGAGGTCCGTCCCGTCGCCCGAGATCCGCACCGGGGCGGCCAGTCGGCGGTGCTCCCACATCGCCGGCTTCGGCCGGCGATCCGGCCAGACCATCCCGTCCATGACGAAGTTGCCGTCGTTGGGTTCGTCTCCGTAGTCGCCGCCGTACGCCCACCGGTGCCGGCCGTCCGGCAGGTCCTGGACGAGACCGTGATCCCGGAACTCCCAGATAAAGCCGCCCTGGAGCCCCGGCGTCGATTCGATGGCATCCCAGTACTCGGCCAGGGTGCCGTTGCTGTTGCCCATGGCGTGCGAGAACTCGCACATGATGAGCGGGTGGCGCTGGAGCCCCGACCGGGCGTGGTCGACGATCGCAGCGATCTCCGGGTACATCGGGCAGACGAGATCGCTGATGGCCTGGTCGGCGGTCCAGTCCCAGCGGATCGCACCCTCGTAGTGGAGCGGGCGCGACGGGTCGTAGCGGCGGACCCAGGCGGCCGCGGCGTCGTGGTTGGCGCCGTGGCCGGATTCGTTGCCGAGCGACCACGCGATCACCGAGGCGTGGTGCTTGTCGCGCTGGACCATCCGGGCAACCCGCTCCACCCACGCGGAGAGGTACCGCGGGTCGTCGCACAGCGTGCTTTGGAAGGCGTGCGACTCGATGTCGGCCTCGTCGACGACGTACAGCCCCAGCTCGTCGGTCAGGTCGAGGAACGCCGGGTCGTTCGGATAGTGCGACGTCCGGACCGCGTTGAAGCCGAACTGCTTCATCGTGACCAGGTCGGCCCGCATCGACTCCGCCGAGACGACTCGCCCGGTGTGCTGATCGAAGTCGTGGCGGTTGACACCGCGGATGAAGACCCGCTGCCCGTTGATGAGGAGGTCGCGCCCGACGCTTTCGACCCGGCGAAACCCGATCCGGAGGGTCGCGGTCTCGGCGACACCGCCGTCCGGCGCCCGGAGCACCACGGTCAGCGGATGGAGCGCCGGCGTTTCCGCGTTCCATGCCCGGACCGACGGGATCGAGAGGTGCCAGCGGACCGACCCCTCGCGAACCGGTGCCAGGACCGGGTACAGGGTTGACCACGCGGTCGTCTCGTCCCCGACGATCGCGCTGGGCCCGAACACCTGGTGGCGGCGCACCAGGGAGCGGCTCACGGGATCCTTCGGGTCGGCCGGTCCGGCAGGGGCGGGCGCATCTGCCCGCACCTCGACCCCGAGGCCGGCAATCGACGCCTCGACGCTCCAGCCCGGCTGGAGGCCCGGCTGGGCGAAGCCGACGTCGACCGTCAGGTCGAGCGTCCCCGTCGTGAGCCGGCCATCGGGCCCGGCCTCGAGGCCGGGGATCGCCTTGATGTCCGCCAGATAGACCTGGCCAGTGGCGTACAGGAAGACGGATCGGCTGATCCCGCCGTGCCACCACTGGTCCTGGTCCTCGATGTACGTGGCGTCGGACCATTTCACGACGCGGAGCGTCAGCGTGTTCGACCCGGGCTGCAGCGACGGGGTCACGTCGAACTCCGACGCGAGGTGCGAATCCTTCCCGACGCCGATCTCCACGCCGTTGAGCCCGACGATGAGGACACTCTCGGCCGCACCGACGTGGAGGACGACCCGACGGCCCACCCACGACTCGGGGACCTCGAACGCTCGCTCGTAGACGCCGGTGGGGTTCAGCTCCGGGATCTCCGGCGCACGGCCGGCGAACGGCATCTGGACGTTCGTGTAGTGGGGGTGATCCCACGTCCCTGCCATCGTCCAGAGGCTCGGGACGACTGCCTCGTCCCAGTCCGGACCGACCGCGTCGCCCGGGGCCCGGAGCAGCTGGAATCGCCAGGTGCCGTCGAGGGATAGCCGGTCGGGGTGCTCCAGGCTGTGCATGGGGAGGCGGCGAAAGCCCGTCAGGTCGGGCGCTGCCCACGCGGGAATCACGGCCGGATTATCGCACCCGCGGCCCCTCTTGGGTCCGCTGCCGCACGATTCGGCCGGTCCGTCGCCTCGCGCCGGCCGCCGTCGGCGGAGCGGCCGCCGGCCTCCGCCAGCGACCGTCCGCCGAGAGCATCCTCCCCATGGCACACTGCGCTGAGAACCCGGACCACCCACACCATCCCCACCAGGTGTGACGCGACATGATCCCGCCATGACGGCGCTCGAGCAGGACGGCACGTGACGCGCCCGGCCTCGCCCGGCGTGCTCACCCGCGATGGCCGGCTCCTATTCGGGACGCGGATCGCACGCCTGTTCGGCTACGGCTTCCTGTCGGTCGTGCTGGTCCTGTACCTCGTGGCGATCGGGTTCGGGGCGCTCCAGGTGGGCCTGATCCTGACCCTGACGCTTGTCGGCGACGCGGCCATCACGCTCTGGCTGACCACACACGCGGATCGGATCGGCCGGCGGCGGACCCTCCTGGCCGGGGCCGGCCTCATGATCCTTGCCGGGATCGCGTTTGCCCTCTCGAACGATTTCTGGGTCCTCATCCTGGCAGCGACCATCGGGGTGATCAGCCCGAGCGGCAACGAGGTGGGCCCATTCCTCGCCGTCGAGCAGGCGGCACTGTCCCAGACCGTGACCGACCGGCAACGCACGCGGGTCTTCGGCTGGTACAACCTCGCCGGCTCGTTCGCG
>DASVIK010000137.1:0-1915 GCA_036382135.1 Candidatus Limnocylindrales bacterium
GTCCGCCGGCCGCTCGTGCCACCGCCTGACCGACCGTCGACGCACCTCCTCACCGACATCCGAGAAGGCATCGCCTTCGTGGCGCGGCACCGGACACTCCGGCCGCTCATCATCTTCTGGTCGGCGGACTCGATCGTGGCCGCCCCGCTCGTCCCCGTCCTGACCTTCCTCATCACCCGGGACCGCGGGATGCCGGCCGGGTCGCTCGGCCTGATCCTCGGCGCCTTCGGGGTCGGGACGGTCGTGGGGTCGCTCGCGACGGCACGCTTGGCCCGCGGCCGAGCGGGCTGGCTCATGCTCGGCGGGAACCTCGTCTGGGCGTTGATGCTCCTGGGCGCGGCGTTCGCGCCGACCCTCGCGACCATCCTGCCCTTCGCCGTGGTGGCCGGCGTCGCGGACTCGCTGGTCCTCGTGACCTACGTCTCGGTCCGCGCCTCCTCGGCGCCCGACGAGCTCATCGGGCGCGTCGGCAGCACGATGCGGACGATCTCGATCGGCCTGCAGCCGATCGGCATGCTCGCCGGCGGAGCGGTCCTCGACGTCATCCACGGGCAGGGCACGCTCGCCGCGATGGGCGTCCTGCTCGTGCTCGTCACGATCCTGTCGTTCCCTTCCGGCGCCCTGCGCGACGTGCGCTTCCGGCGTGTCCCGAACGCGAGCTGAGCCGACGCAGCGTCAGGCCGCGACCGGTGTCGCCGGGTCCACCCCGGCGCTTCGCTCGGGAGTCCGGGCCGCGAGGTCGATCGACGTCGCGCACGCGCCGCACCGGATGGCCGGGGCGAAGAAGGCGTCATCGACGGCCATCGGCTCGTCGCACCAGGGGCAGGCGACGGCGATCGTCGTGGGGGTTCCGAATGTGGGGTGGCTGGCGTTCATGACCACATGCTGGGCCCGCCCCGTGACAGGTCTTCTGTCACAGCCCGGGGCGCGGACGCGTCGGGAGGTTCGATCCACGTCGCGCGCCAGGCCACCTCTGTCAGGATTGCCTCGATGAGCTCCTCGCCTGCCCCAGCCGCCATCGACACGACCGGCCTCACCAAGCGCTACGGCTCCACGACCGCTCTCGCCGGCCTCACGATGCGCGTCGCGAGCGGCCACGTCTTCGGGTTCCTGGGCCCGAACGGCGCCGGCAAGACGACCGCGGTGAAGCTGCTGCTGGGACTGACCCGACCGGACGCGGGCGAGGGCCGGGTCCTGGACCTGCCGCTCGGGGATCGCGCGGCCCGGGCGCGGATCGGCTACCTCCCGGAGTTGTTCCGGTACCAGGCGTGGCTCACGGCCCGCGAGGTGCTCGGCCTGCACGCCAGCCTCGCCGGCCTGCAGTCGAGGGTCCGCCGGACGGAGATCGACCGCGTGCTCGAGGTCGTCGGCCTCGCCACCCGCAGCCGGGACCGGACGGGGGGCTTCTCCAAGGGCATGCAGCAACGCCTCGGCCTCGCGGCGGCGCTCCTCGGCGACCCGGCGCTCGTCATCCTCGACGAACCGACCTCCGCCCTCGACCCGGTCGGGCGTGAGGATGTCCGGACGATCATCCGCGACGCCCGCTCGCGCGGGTCGGCGGTGCTCCTGAACTCGCACCTGCTGACCGAGGTCGAGCGGGTGTGCGACCACGTCGCGATCGTCCGGCGGGGCCGGGTCGTGGCCGCCGGGACGCTCGGCGACCTCCTCGGGCAGCCCGCCGTGCGGCTGCGCGTCTCGGAGCTGCCGGCGGATCGCTCGTCGCTGGCCGCCTTCGGGCCGCTGACGGACGAGGACGGCTGGCTTGCGATCCGCCCGCTGGACCCGGAGCGGATCCCGGACGTGGTCGCCACGGTCGTGGGGCTGGGTGGCAGGGTGCACGCGGTCGACCCCGGTCGGCGATCGCTCGAGGACGTCTTCCTCGACCTCGTCCGTGAGGGCACCGGCGGACCCGGCG
>DASVIK010000138.1:0-2808 GCA_036382135.1 Candidatus Limnocylindrales bacterium
CGGCGAGGTGTGGGGCTCTGTCGCTGCCTGGGTCGACGCCCTGCTCGGCTGAGCAGATCCGCCCGACCAGGCGGACGAGTCTCGCGTCACCGCGCGAGCGACCGCCGCAGCTTCGTCAGGGCCACGTAGACGACGAGGCTCACGCCGAGCGACGGGAGGGTGCCCCCGAGCCACGGCGCGGTGTTGATGACGAGCAGGTAGCTGCCGATGCCCGCTGCCCAGGCGATGAGCGCCACCGGGTTGATCCCCATCGGCCGTGCGGCCCCGGGGTCCGTCGGGTAGAGCTCCGCCGAGGCGTAGACGCGTCGCCGCAGGAGAAAGTAGTCGGCGAACAGGACCCCGAACAGCGGCGTGAAGAGCGAGCCGACGAGGAACAGGAAGTTCTGGTACTGGGTGAGGTCCACCGCCAGGGCGATCCCGAGGACGATCGCCCCGACGCCAACCACGAGCCAGCGCGTCGACCAGCCGGGGCGGACGTTCCGCACGGAGATCGCTGCCGAGTAGATGTCCGCGAACGCGTTGTCCGCCTCGTCGCCGAGGAGGAGCGCAAGGCCGGCAGCCCCGAACGCGATCGAGAGGATCGAGCCGATCAGGTCGCCGCCGGGCAGGACCAGGATCAGCAGAACGCCGAGCGCGTAGAAGCCGATGTTCGCGACCGCGAAGCCGGCAACCGTGCCCCAGAACGCGGAACGAGTGTCGCGCGCGAACCGGTTGTAGTCCGCGACGAGCGGCAGCCAGCTGATCGGCATGACCACGACGAGGTCGATGGCCTGCGCGAACGTCAGGCTCCCGTCGCCGGGTCGGGCGACCGCGGCGCCGAGGTCGAAGTGGGTGACGACGTAGATCGTCATCCAGGCCGCGGTCGCGAGGACGATCCAGATGCCGGCCTTCTCCAGCCACTGGCGAACGACGACGAGCGGCCCGCCCAGACCCATGAGGATCACCACCGCGCTCCACGCGACGGCCCAGGCCGGGTAGGAACCCGGACCGACGATCGGCGCCGCGAGTCGGGCCGAGGCCTGGGCCATGATGATGACCTCGAACGCGCCGAACCCGACGAGCTGGATGACGTTGACGAGGCTGGGCAGGTAGCTTCCGCGGATCCCGAAGCTCGGGCGGAGACCGACCATCGAGGGGACCGCGAGGTCGGACCCGACGACCCCCGCGAGTCCGAGGAGGAGCACGCCGGCGAGCGTCCCCAGCGCGATCGCGGCCATCGCGGGCCAGAAGCCCAGCCCGGGCACCAGGAGCGTCCCGGCCAGCAGCACGAGGAGTCCGACACCGAAGTCGGCCCACAGGACGAAGAAATCAAGGAAGCCCAGCACGCGATGGCGCTGGGGGACCGGCTCGATCCCGAGCTGGGCGGCGGCCAGGTCGTCCCGCGGGGCGTCGGGCAGCCGGGCCGGGGCAGTCATCAGAACGCCACGTATCCCCGTTCGGCGGGCTCGATCGGCTGGCCGTCCTCCACGAATCGGGCGTCGCCGGGAGGCACGCGATCGGTGACCTCGCCGAGGACCGTCAGACCCCCGTCGGCGTCGAGGGCCGTCGCGAGCTCGGCCCGGAGCCCCGGGTCGAATGTGAACAGGAGCTCGTAGTCCTCGCCGCCGGTCAGTGCCAGCTCCCGGCTGCGGCGATCGCCGAGCAGCTCCACGGCTGCCGGCGCGAGCGGCACCCGGCCGACGTCGATCTCGATGCCTACCCCGCTGGCGCGGGCGACATGCAGCGCCTCGCTGGCGAGGCCGTCGCTGATGTCGATCGCGCACCGGACCCCATGGGACGCGAGCACCTGCCCGGCGGCGAGCCGCGGGTGCGGCCGATGGTGCGCGGCGAGGAGCGGCGCTGCGGCGGGATCCATCGGTCCCGCGCCTTCCGAGAGCAGCGCCAGCGCCGCCGCCGACGCGCCGAGGACGCCGGTGATCCCGACGAGATCGCCCGCCCGCGCGGCGTCGCGGCGCAGGAGACGGGACGGATTCGCCTGGCCGAACAGGGCGACGTTGATCACGAGCGGACCCGGCGAGCGGACCGTGTCGCCGCCCACGATCCACGTGTCCGTCAGCGCCGCGAGGGACTGCAGCCCCCGGGCGACGTCGAGAACCAGCTCCCGGCGGGCCGGGTCGATGGCAATCGAGACCAGCGCGCGGCCCGGCATCGCGCCCATCGCGGCAAGGTCGGAGAGGTTGGCCGCAAGGGCCTTCCAGCCGAGATCCACGGGGCTGGTCCAGTCCAACCGGAAGTGGATGCCCTCGATGAGCATGTCGGTCGTCGCCACGGCCATGGTGCCGGTGGCCGCCGGCCACGTGGCCGCGTCGTCGCCGATCCCGAGACCATCGGGCGGCGTCCCGAACAGCGCGGCGAGCTCGGCGATGAGCGCGAACTCGCCCGGACCTTCGGTCACCGCCGCGCCCCGGCTGCGTCAGGCCGTGCCCGCCGTGCGATCGCGACGACCTCGAGCAGGTGCCGCGCCGCGGATGCAGGATCGGCAGCGCCGGCGATCGCGCCGATCACCGCCACCACGTCCGCACCGGCCTGGACGGCCGCGGCCGCGTTCTCCGGGGTGATCCCGCCGATCGCGACGATGGGCAGGTCCACCGCCGCGCGAGCCGCGGCAAGGAGCTCGAGGCCCGTGTACCGCGCATCCGCCTTCGAGTCGGTCGGGAAGACCGCGCCCACCCCGAGGTAGTCGGCATCGCGCACGTCAGGCATCTCGAGCTGTTCGGGATCGGTGATCGAGAGCCCGATCAGGGCGTCGGGCCCGAGGATCGCGCGGGCGGTCGCGACCGGGACGTCATCCTGGCCGAGGTGAACCCC